>JBFKVO010000052.1:0-6605 GCA_041639095.1 Candidatus Limnocylindrales bacterium
CACGTAGCCCACGCCGCGGACCGTCTGGACGAGCGCGGGACGAGCCGGGTCCGCCTCGATCGCGGCACGCAGCCAGTGGACGTGGACGTCCACGGTCCGCGTCTCGCCCGTGTAGTCGTAGCCCCAGACCTGCTCGAGGAGCTGATCGCGGGACAGCGCCTGCCCGGCATGGCGGACGAGGAACGCGAGGAGCTCGAAGACCTTCGGCTTCATCGGGACCTCGCGGCCATCGCGCAGGACGCGGTGACCGGCGAGATCCACCTGGACGGTCCCGAGGTCCACGACGGGTGGCGTCGCGGGGCCGCCGGCGGCGGCCTGCTCGCTTCGGCGGAAGAGCGCCCGGATCCGGGCGGTCAGCTCGCGGAGGCTGAACGGCTTCGTCACGTAGTCGTCCGCGCCCAGCTCGAGCCCGACGATCTTGTCGACCTCGGAGTCGCGCGCGGTCAGCATGACGATCGGCACGGCGGACTCGGCGCGGATGATGCGGCAGACCTCGATCCCGGACAGCTCCGGGAGCATCAGGTCGAGGAGCACGAGGTCCGGATGGTCCGCACGGAAGCGCTCGATCGCGGCGCGACCGTCGGCGGCCGCGACCGTTCGGAATCCCTCTCCCGCGAGCGCGTCGACGAGCGTCTCGCGGAGCGTCGTCTCGTCCTCCACGACGAGGATCGTGCGGGCCATCGCCTCCGAGGATAGCGACGTCTGTTAACGCGGCGTTGCCGGACCGGCGACGCGCCCGGTCCGCGGGCGCGACCGAACCCGGCACGGGGCACTTCGTGGGAGGGCCACCGATGGACGGCGCCGGTCCGGTTCGGGACCCACATATCGTCCGGGCGGCCAGCGCACTACGCTGCTGCCGCCGCCGTCGATGGGCGGCGACGGCGGACGACGTGATGGAGGACGCGGTGATGGGTCGACTCGACGGGCGGGTCGCGTTGATCACGGGCGGCGCGGGTGCGATCGGGGCGGCGACCGCACGTCGCTTCGTCGCGGAAGGCGCGACCGTCGCGATCGCCGACATCGATCCCGCACGCCTCGACGAGGTGGCCGGCGAGATCGGCGGGTCCTGCGTCGGCTTCACGGTCGATGTCAGCGACGAGGAAAGCGTCGCACGGATGGTCGGCGCGGTCGACGCGGCGTTCGGCCGGATCGACATCTTCTTCAGCTCCGCGGGCGTCCTCATCCCGGGAACGGTCGTGGAGATCTCGCGCGCGGACTGGGAGCGCTCGCTCGCGGTGAACGCCACGGGGCCGTTCCTCTGCTCGAAGCACGTCGTGCCGGTCATGCTCCGTGGCGGCGGTGGCTCGATCATCCACATGAGCTCGGTGTCCGGCATCGTCGCCGAGCCCGGGATCGCCGCCTACTGCGCGAGCAAGGGCGCGGTGCTCATGCTCGGCCGCCAGATGGCTGTCGATCTCGCTCGCCAGGGGATCCGCGTCAACGTGATCTGCCCGGGCTGGATCGACACCCCGTTCAACGACCCCGCGATCGAGCGCGCGGGCGGTCGGGCCGCGCTCGAACCGTTCATCGATGCGATGGTCCCGATCGGGCGGCAGGGCCAGCCCGACGAGGTCGCCGACGCGGTGTTGTTCCTCGCGTCCGATGAATCGCGCCTCATGACGGGCGCCGTCCTGGTCGTCGACGGGGGCCTGACCGTCCAGTGACGGACCGCCGGGCCTCGGCGCCGCTCGACAACGTGCGGTCGGGAGTTTTGTTCACCACCGACATTGCCCGCGGTCGCGGCGGCCGGTAGCGTCCCGCGCCACAAGGCGCGTGCGGGCGTGCGCCTGATCGTGCGCGTCGTCATCGGCGCCGCGACCCAGGCCGGCACGGCGTCCCCGGCGCCGAGAGGAGGGCTGGGTGAGCGAGATCGTCACGACCCCGAATGCCGTGAGCCAGGCGCCGGTGCAGATCTTCAGCCGCGAGTCCTCGGGGCTCGTCCGGATCGGGTCGCCCTGGCGGATGCTCCTGCTCAACGTCGCCAACGTCGGCGTCGTCTACATCATGTTCACGTACTGGGCGCACCCGGCGGTGTTCCCCCAGAGCCACCTGCTGCTCGCGATCGCCGTCGCAGCCGGGCTCGCGATCTTCTTCAACCTCCTGTACGGCATGTTCGCCTCGATCATGCCGAGGACCGGCAGCGAATACGTGTTCCTGTCGCGCACGTTCCACCCCGTCGTCGGCTTCATGGCCAGCTTCGCCGCCGCGATGAGCCAGTCGTTCTGGGTGGGGATCGGCGGCTACTGGATCGCCCAGTTCGTGCTCGGACCGATGTTCAGCGCGTACGGTGCGGTCAGCGGCAACGCGACGATCGCGGCGATCGGCGCCTGGGCGAACGAACCGACGACATGGTTCGTGTTCGGGACGCTGTTCGTGATCCTCATGGCCGCTCTCAACATCCGCGGGCTGCGCGCCTACCTCAAGTTCCAGGACATCAACTGGGTCATCGGCGCGATCACCGGGATCCTGTTGCTCGGGATCTTCCTGTTCGCGACGACGACCGCGTTCCAGGCCGGCTACGACCGGTACGCGGCCGCCACCGGGGTCCCGACCTACGCGGACACGCTGACCCTGGCGGCCGAGAGCGCGATGCCGACCGGCATCACCCTGGCCGACACGCTCGGGATCATCCCGATCATCTGGCTGATCGCCTGGGCGTCCACGTACATCGGCGGTGAGGTGCGCACCCCGATGAAGACGCAGCTCCGTGCGACGGTGGGCGGCGTCCTGCTCTACGCAGGGATCGCGTTCGTCCTGTTCTTCGCGATCTCGCGATCGGTCACGACCGAGTTCAACCAGGCGCTGACGTGGCTCAGTTACAACTACGCCGGCGACGAGACGATCGAGTTCTACCCCGTCTTCATGCTGTATGCCGGCGTGCTGATCGACAACCTGCTGATCTTCCTCGCCGTCGCCGTTGGGCTCGTCCTGTGGAGCTACTTCTGGATCCCGTCGGCCATGATCATCGCGACCCGGGCGATGTTCGCGTGGTCGTTCGATCGACTCGCCCCGGACAAGCTGTCCGAGGTGCACCCGCGCTACAACTCGCCGTGGGTCGCGGTCGTCGTCGTCGCGATCATCGGCGAGGCGTTCCTCGTCCTCTACCACCTCGGCGTCTTCCAGTTCCTGACGCCGGCACTCGCGTACTACGTCGTGTTCTGGCTCGTGTCGCTGTGCGGCCTCGTGTTCCCCTACCTCGCCAAGACGAAGCCGCTGCTCGAGAACAGCAGCGTGAACTGGCGGATCGCGGGGATCCCGCTGATGTCGATCTGCGGGGCGGTCGGGCTCGTCTACTTCAGCATCGGGCTGTACCTGATGCTCACGAACGACCTGCTCTTCCTGAACAGCCCGCAGCAACTGATCACGACCGCAGCGCAGTTCGTGATCCCGTTCGTGTTGTTCTTCGTCGTCCGCGCCTACCGGCGCTCGCAGGGCCTCCAGATCGACGCGGCCTTCCGCGAGATCCCTCCGGAGTGACCTTCCCTCCAGCGACGGGGACCCTGCGGATGCCCCCCAACCGCAGGGTCCCCGGTCATGTCTGTTGGCGCGCGCGATGACTCGCGACGTCACGCTCTTCCACGTCGCCGACATCCACGGCTCGGACGTGTGCTTCCGGAAGTGGCTCAACGCCGGGCGCTTCTACGGTGCCGACGTGCTGGTCATCGGCGGCGACCTGACCGGCAAGATCCTCCTGCCGATCTACCCGGCACCCGGAGCCGCGGGCGGCTGGCTGACGACGTGGAAGGAGCGGCCGCAGCGGCTCGAGACGCGCCGCGAGGTGGACGAGCTCATCGCCGCCGCGCGCAACGAGGGTACCTACGCGTTCGTGTCGGATCCCGACGAGGTCGCCGAGATCAGTTCGTCGCTCGAGCTCGAGCGAGCCACGTTCACGCGGCTCAAGCTTGCCGCGCTCGAGGGCTGGATCCGTCTCGCCGACGAGCGACTGCTCGACAGCGGGATCCGCGCCCTGGTCATGCCCGGCAACGACGATCCGCCCGAGATCGACGAGGTCCTGGCGGGCTCACGCGTGCTCCGCGACGTGAACGGCCGGGTCGAGGAGCTGGCGCCCGGGATCTGGATGGCGTCCCGCGGCGAATCCACGCCCACGCCCTGGCATACGCCGCGTGAGATCCCGGACGAGGAGCTCGGCGGTCGCGTCGAGGAGGTCGTCGCCGGCCTGCCCGAGGAGGGGACGACGATCTGGAACCTGCACATGCCACCGAGCCGGACAGGGATCGACCAGGCTCCCCAGCTCGACGCCGACCTCCGCGTCCGCTACGACGGCTCCGGCGTGCCGGTCACGGTCCCGGTCGGCAGCGAGCGGATCCGCGCGCTGGTCGAGGAACGCGGGCCGACGATCGCGCTCCACGGCCACATCCACGAGGGCCGTGGGCGCTACCGCCTCGGGCGGACCGTCGGGTTCAACCCCGGCAGCGACTACCGCGAGGGCGTCCTCCTCGGCGTCCTCCTGCGCGTGTCGGCCCGCCACGGCTTGCGCGACGCGATCTTCACGACCGGCTGAGCCCGTCCGGATCGGTCGCGGCGACGAGATCGAGGATCCGCAGCGCGAGCGACAGCTCGAACACCGTGTCCGGATCCTCGAGATCGCGCCCGAGGAGCTCCTCGATCCGGTGCAGGCGGTACACGACCGTGTTGACGTGGACGAACAGGCGCTCGGCCGTCCGCCGCTGGACGTGGCCCTCCGCGAGGTATGCCCTGAGCGTGTCCACGAGCCCGCCGCGCGTCCGCTCGTCGTGCTCGACGAGGGGGCGGAGGACCGAGCGCGCGAACGCCTCGAGCTCACGCCGATCGGCCGTCTTGATCAGGACGCGGTAGGCACCCAGCTCGTCCGGTCCGACGACGACGTCGCGGTTCCCGAGCTTGGCCATCACATCGAGCGATTCCCGCGCGAGGCGGTATGACGCCGGATAGTCCGCGGGGCCGCAGCAGCGGTCGCCGATCCCGATCGCGACCGTGTCGGCGCCGACGGTCTCCTTCACGAGCCGCTGGAGGTCGTCACCGAGCTGCGGCGCGGACGACAGGTGTGGTCTGCGCCGCTCGGTCGCGAGGACCGCGATCGATCCGCCGATCGCGGCGGCGATGCTGCCCGGTGCGTGGCGATCGAGGTGCTCGCCGAGGATCTCGAGCAGACGCCGCTCGCGCCGGACGCTGTCCTCGGCGGAGTCGTGCGGGCTCGCCATCGCAGCATCGATGACGAACACGTCGCGCGGGTCGGCGAGGTCGTAGCCGAGGCGCGCCGCCCGGAGGGAGATCGTCTCCTCCGAGGTGAAGCGACCCTGGAGGAGTTCGACGACGACGTCGCCGCGTACCCGCTGCTCGACGTCGATCGCAGCCTGGACCCTCGCGAACTCGAGGGCGGAGCACGTCGCGGCGATATGGACGAGGGCGCGGTCGACCGGCCCGAAGGCGCCCTCCCAGCCGATCACGAGGTGGCCGACGAGGTCGTGTCCGACCCGGATCGGCACGACGAGCCGCCCGTCCGTGGCCTCCCAGCCCCGGTCGGGATCGGCCGGCTGCCGTTCGGCCCGTCCATTGCGCCGGTGCGGTCGCAGATCGGGTCGCTCCATCGCGAGCGAGCGCCAGCCCTCGTTCCCGTCGGGCATGGCGCCGACGATCGGACGCCACAGGTGGTCCTGGATGACGACCGGCCGATCGATGACGCGGGCGAGCTCGGCGGCGACGGCCGACAGCCCACCGCCGAGCAGCACCTGGTCCGTGAGCCGCTGCTGGAGCGAGAGCGAGCGAACGAGCTCGCGGTTCGTCTCGCTGAGCTCGCGTCCGAGGCGGACCTCGTTCTCGTACTGACGGGCGTGGTCGATGGCGATCGCCGCGAGGCCGGCGAACGCCTGGAGAAGGTCCGCGTCCCCGGCCTGGAACGGGTGTCGCGGGGTCCGGGCGTGCACGTTGATCGCCCCGATCGCCGACCCGCGGAACAGGAGCGGCGAGCAGAGGACCGACCCGAAGTCGTACTTGTCGAGCGCCGTGATCCGATGCTCGTAGGTCCGGTAGTCCTCGACCTCGAGCGTCCGCTGGGCGAGGATCGCCTGTGACGAGAGCCCCTCGCCGAAGTCGATCTCGAAGCCGAGCATGTCCGGCGGGAAGCTGGCCACGGCGACGACGCGGAGCTTCTGCTGCTCGCGATCCCACAAGAGGATGTCGCCGCTGTCGGCGTTGAGGAGCGCGACCGCATCCTGGACGATCGCCGACAGCACCGTTTCGAGCTCGAGCGATGCCGCGACGCGCTTGGCGGTCGCGAGCAGCCGCATCAGCTCGCTGCTTCGCCGTCGATCGCGATCGATGAGGCTGGCCCGGGCGACCGTCAGCAGGACGGGCTCGACGACCGCCCGGAAGGCACGCTCCCCGATCGGCTGCCGGCCTGACGTTCGAACGGCGATCGCGATCGCTCGGCGACCGTCGCCGATCTCGAGCGACGCGCCCGTCAGGTCCTGCGCGAGGACCATGGCACGCGGCGTCGCATGACCGGCTCCCGAGCCGTTCGTCCGATCGCCATCGCCGGCCACGGTGTCGAGGAGCGCCTCGGCGTTCGCCTCGAGCGCCGGGGTCGCACGCCACTCGCCCGTCCG
>JBFKVO010000053.1:0-6502 GCA_041639095.1 Candidatus Limnocylindrales bacterium
GACGATCAACGCGCCGTTGCCGACGGGGACGTGGGCCGTCGCCAGGGGCGGCAGCGTGCCCTGGGCCGCGCCGTCGGTGAGCTCCACCGCGAGCGTCCCGGCGCCGGTGGCGTTCCAGGGCTCCTCGCCGTCCACGAGCAGGACCGCATCGTGCTCCCGCGCGTAGCGTTCGGAGGCCGCCCGCGCGGCGTCGAAGTCGCGGCCCTCCTGGACCACGCTCGCACCGAACGCACGCATCCGCTCGAGCTTGGTCGGGTTCGCGTGCTCGTCGGCGAAGACGACGATCGGGATGCCGAACGCCCGCCCGGCGAACGCGATGCCCTGGCCGAAGTTGCCCGTGGACGCCGCGACGACGGCGCGCTCCGGCCCGATCCTCCCCTCCCCTGCCAGCTCGCGGATCGCAAGCCACGTGCCGCGGCCCTTGAACGCGCGGATCGGGTTGACCGATTCGACCTTGACGACGACCGGCGTGCCGGCCCGAAGCGACAGGCCCTCGTGGACGAACTGGGGCGAGCCCGTGAACGCGGGGTGGATCCGCTCGAGCGCGGCCCGGATCGCGGACGGCTCGAGCTCGGGGTCGTGGCGGGCGGCGATCGTCATCGGCGGGCTTGAAGGCTGCGCGGCCGCAGTGGCCTGGGCGGGGCGGGCGGCGTGCGGCGGACAACGAAACGCCCGAAGGAACCGCCGATCCCTAGATGTTCCCCACACCTGATGCAAGCAACTGATGTGGTCGCCGGTGCAAGCACCGGCCGGATCACTAGTGGTTCAGGGCCCCTTCGGGCAAGACCGAATCTACCGGGCGCCGTCGGGTCGTGGCTACCGAGTTATCCACGAGTTTCGAAGTTTCGATGGCTTCCCGAGCACGCTTTCCACAGTCCGTCCACAACGTGAACCTCGCGGTGCCTCGATCCGGATCAGTCCTGCTCGAGCGGCCAGCTGTGTCCGTCACCGAGCGTCGGGAGACCCTCGGAGTCGAGCGCGACCTCGATGCCGTCCACGCGCCACGCAGCCCCGTCGGCGGTGCGGGTGACGTCGATCGTGCGCGACACGAGGGCGAGGTCGGCACCGACGACGACGGCCTCGAGCGTCGTCGCGGTCCCGGGCGCGACGGCGCCGCCGCCGTGTCCCAGGCCGTGGACGACCGCGGCGGCACCGATCGTGGAGCCGGCCACGAGGACGACTGCGTCCGACGGCCACGGCAGCCCGACGACGTGCGCCACGCCGTCGCGGGTCACGACATTGCCGTGGAGCGTGCCGTCGCCCTCCGGATGGAGCGTCAGGAGACCCGCGGCCGTGGCGTATTCGGTGTGGGCGAAGCGGCCGTCCGGGGACGTCTCGAGGAGGAGCGACCCCGCGATCGAGCCGTCGATGACGCGGACCTCCCGCCAGCGCCGGCCCTTGCGGCCTTCCGCGACGGTCCACGTGAGGAGCGCCCCGGCCGCGTCGCGGCCGCTGCCCGCCCGCCGGAGCGGATGGCTCATGCGGGGCGTGGCGCTCCGTCTCGCTCGGCGGCCCAGCGCTCGGCGATCGCCACGACCTCGCCGGCCAGCCCCGGCGCGAGCCGGCCGCGCACGTGGACGTCGCGCTCGCCGTAGTCGAAGTCCACGGAGCCACGCTCGCGGATGCGCGACAGCAACTCGCCCGCCGCGTACGGGACGGCCGCGTCGACATCGACCCAGAGCGAGGTCAGCAAGTCCGCGATCGCGACCCGCAGCTCGTCGAGGCCCTGGCCGGTCAGCGCAGAGAGGAACACCGCGCCGTCGATCACGTCGCCCGGCTTCGGCACGTCGGCGCCGTTCGTCGGTCCGCCTGCGGCGTCGGTCGCCTCCGCAGTCGCGAGACCGTCCGCATCGGCGGTCGGCTGCGTCAGCAGGTCCGCCTTGTTGAACGCGACGAGCCGCGGCTTCTCACCGGCGCCGAGCTCGTCGAGGACCTGCTGGACCGTCGCGCGATGCTCGGCGTGGTGCGTGTCGGAGGCGTCGACGACCTCGACGAGGACGTCGGCGCGGTTGACCTCCTCGAGCGTCGCGCGGAACGCGTCGACGAGCTGGTGCGGGAGCTTGTGGATGAAGCCCACCGTGTCGGTCATCACCGCGCTCTGGCCGTCGCCGAGGCGGACCTGGCGGCTCGTCGGATCGAGCGTCGCGAACAGCTTGTCCTCGGCGAGAGCGACCTCGCTCCCGACGAGCGCGTTGAGCAGCGTGGACTTGCCCGCGTTCGTGTAGCCGACGATGCCGACCGTGGGGACGAGCCCCCGCTCACGGCCGCGGGCCGCCGTCGCGCGGGCCTGGCGGACCTGGTCGACCCGCTCCTTCATCTTCTTGATCCGCTCGCGGATGATCCGGCGATCCGTCTCGAGCTGGCTCTCGCCGGGGCCCCGCGTGCCGATCCCGCCGCCGGTCCGCGAGAGGTGGGTCCACAGCCGCGTCAGGCGCGGGAGCTGGTACTCGAGCTGGGCGAGCTCGACCTGGAGGCGGCCCTCGTGGGTCCGCGCGTGCTGCGCGAAGATGTCGAGGATCAGCCGGCTGCGGTCGATGACCTTCACCTTGAGGAGGGTCTCGAGCGCCTTCTGCTGGCCAGGCGACAGCTCGTCGTCGGCGATGAGCAGGTCGAACCCGGTCTCCGACTTCGCGGCGACGAGCTCTTCGGCCTTGCCCTTGCCGATGTACCAGTTCGGGTCGACGTGGCGGCGGTTCTGCCATTCGGCACCGACGACGGTCGCGCCCGCGGTCTCGGACAGGTTCGCGAGCTCGGCGAGCGAGTCGCGCGCGTTCCAGCCGGCATCGGAGCCGGTGTCGACGGCGACGAGGAACGCGCGTTCGGTGGGCGGGGCGAGGTCGATGAGCTGACTGCGGGTCATGGGCGGCCCAAGGATAGCCCCGCCCGCGTCGGGGCGCCGTCGGCCGCGCCTCGGACGAGGTGGCGGGCGATCGCCAACGCCCCGGGAAGCGCATCGCCCCGGGAGGGATCGAGCCAGGCGATGTCGGGCTCCGAGCGGAACCACGTCCGCTGGCGGCGGGCGAACGCGCGGTTGCGGCGGGCGTCGAGGTCGATCGCGTCCTCGAGGGTCGACTCGCCGTCGAGGACGGCCCACGCTTCGCGGTAGCCGATCGCGCTGAATGCCGGGAGCCCAGGGTCGAACCGTTCGCGGAGCGCGGCGGCCTCGTCGAGGAGCCCGGCCTCGAACTGGGCCCGGGCGCGGGCGGCGATCGAGGCGTCGTGGGTCGCGATCGGGTTGTCGAGGCCGATCCAGGCGAGCGGCGCGGGATAGCCGCGTGGCGGCGGCAGGGGCTCGTCGCCGCGGAGCTCGGCGATCTCCAAGGCGCGGGTGACCCGCCGCGGGTTCCGCAGGTCGATGCCGGCCGCGAGGGTCGGGGCGAGCGTGCGGAGGCGCTCGGCGGCGGCATCGAGACCGTGGGTCCGCAGGTCTTCCTCGATCCGGGCGCGCGCGTCCGGGTCCGAGGGCAGCGCGTCCGTGTCGAGGCCGCGTGCGACGGCGCGCAGGTACAGCCCCGTCCCACCGACGAGGATCCCGAGCGCCGGGCTGCCCGCGTCGGCCGCGCGGGCCGCGATCCCGGCCAGCGCGCCGCGGGCGTGCGCCGCGAAATCCGCGACGCTGAAGGGCTCGTCCGGCTCGACGAGGTCGAGGCCGTGATGGGGCACCCGCGCCTGCTCGTCGGCCGTCGCCTTCGCCGTTCCGATGTCGAGCCCGCGGTACACCTGGCGCGAGTCGGCGGAGACGATCTCGACGACGGTCCCCTCCCCTGCCAGTGCTTCCGCGACGCGGATCGCGAGCCCGGTCTTGCCGGTCGCCGTGGGTCCGGCGATGACGAGGAGGGGCGGGAAGCCGGGCTCGCCCGTCACGCGGTCGCGAGCGTCCCGCGCAGCGCGTACGGGCCGGCGTGCTCGATGCGGACGTCCACGAGCCGCCCGACGAGCGACGGGTCACCCGCGAGGTGGACGAGTGCATGGCCCCGTGTCCGCCCGGTCAGGCGGACCTGCTCCCCTTCCCGATCGCGCCCCGCCTCACCGACGGGGCGCTCGTCGTGGTCGTGGGCTCGTGTCGGCGCGACCGCCTCGACGAGGACCTCGATCGTCCGCCCGGCCATCGTCGCGTTGACCTGCGCGCCGATCCCCTCCTGGAGGGCGAGGAGCTCGTTGAGCCGCCGTCGCTTCGCGTCGGCCGGCACATCGTCGGGGAGGCGGCTCGCCGGGGTCCCGGGGCGTTCGGAATAGGCCGCCGCGAACACCTGCGTGTAGCGGACCGTCTCGAGGAGCCGCAGCGTCGCCTGGAACTGGGCCTCGGTCTCGCCGCAGAAGCCGACGATGACGTCGGTCGAGATGGCGATCCCCGGCACCGCCTCACGGATCCGCGCGAGGCGCTCGAGGTAGTGCTCGACCGTGTACTGGCGGCCCATCCGCCGCAGGACCGCGTCGTCGCCCGACTGGACCGGCAGGTGGAGGTGCTCGCACACCGACGGGCAGTCGCGCATCGCCTCGATGAGCCGGTCCGAGAGGTCCCACGGATGCGAGGTCACGAAGCGCAGGCGCGGGATCGCGGGCACGCCGTCCGCGGTCCGGATCGCGTCGATCGCGCGGATGAGCTCGGAGAGGTCCGGCCGGGAGCCGAGATCCAGGCGGCGTCCGGCCCAGCGCTCGGTGCGGATGTGCCCGAAGCGCGCCTCCGGGGCGAGGTCGTGCCCGTACGAGTTCACGTTCTGGCCGAGGAGCGTCACCTCACGGTACCCGGCCGCCGCGAGGGCACGTGCCTCCTCCACGATCTCGTCGAACGGGCGGCTCCGCTCCGGTCCGCGGCTGAACGGGACGATGCAGTACGTGCAGGTCTTGTCGCAGCCGTAGATGATCGGCAGCCAGGCACTCACCGCGGACTCGCGCCGGACCGTGCTGCCGGCGATCGCCGCGGCGCGGGAGTCGGGCAGCGCATCCGCCACCCCGATCGGCGTCCGACCGAGGTGGCCCGTTCGCCCCGTCGGCAGCGACGTCGGCATGCCGACGGCGCCAGCCGCACCGATCGCGCCCTGCGCCGAGGCGAGCCCCAGGCGATCCACGAGCTCCGGCTCCTCGTCGGGCCGGAGGAACAGGTCCACCGCGGGGTAGCGGCGCCGAAGTCCGCCGCGCTCCCCCTCGCGGACTGAGCAACCCGTCAGCACGACCCGGAGCCCCGGATTCGCCGCCTTCAGCCGGGCGAGATGTCCCTGGCGGCCGATGACCTTCTGTTCGGCCCCCTCGCGGATCGCGCACGTGTTGACGACGATGAGGTCGGCGCTGTCCATCGACCCCGCCTCGGCACAGCCGGCGGCCAGGAGTCGGCCCGCCATCTCCTCCGAGTCGCTGCGGTTCATCTGGCAGCCGAGGGTCCAGATGTGGAACGCCGGCAGAGCCGCCGTCTCAGGCAGGTACTCCGCCAGGCGTGCGTCGGTTGGCGTCGCCGGCACCCGCGGCTCGACCGGGGCGACGGGCGCGAGCTCGAGCACAGGGAGGGCGGCTCGCGTGGCGCGCGACTCGGTCATGACTTCGAGACGATACCCTGTCGCGGTGGAACTGCTCACGAACCCCGAGACGTGGATCGCGCTCCTGACCCTCACGGTGCTCGAGATCGTCCTCGGGATCGACAACATCGTCTTCATCTCGATCCTCACCCAGAAGCTGCCCGAGCACCAGCAGGCCCGGGCGCGGACGATCGGGCTCGGACTCGCCATGGGGATGCGGATCGTCCTCCTGCTCACCCTGTCGTGGGTGATCGGGCTCGTGGCACCACTGTTCACGGTGCTCGGCCAGGAGATCTCCGGGCGCGACCTCATCCTCATCCTGGGCGGCCTGTTCCTCCTCGGGAAGGCGACCGTGGAGATCCACGAGACGCTCGAGGGGCAGGAGGTGCACGGCGTGCCGAAGGGGAGCGCCCGGTTCGGCGCGGTCCTCGTCCAGATCATCCTGCTCGACGCGGTGTTCTCCCTCGACTCGGTCATCACCGCGGTCGGCATGGCGGACGAGATCGCGGTCATGGTCGCGGCGGTCGTCATCGCGATCGGCGTGATGCTCGTGGCCGCCGGTCCGCTCGCGTCGTTCGTGTCGCGTCACCCGACCGTGAAGATGCTCGCGCTCTCGTTCCTGCTCCTCATCGGGATGTCGCTCGTCGCCGACGGGTTCGACCTCCACATCCCGAAGGGCTACATCTACTTCGCGATGGGCTTCAGCGTCTTCGTCGAGATGCTGAACCTCCGCCTGCGGACCCAGGACCCCCCGATCCACCTCCGCCCGACGTTCCTCAAGGAGACGGTCGTCGAGCCGGGCGTGGCCGTGGCCGTCGGCGCGGGTCCCGATGCGGGTGAGACGCTCGTCGAGGGCCTCGCTCAGGCCCCGGGCACGACCGACTCGGTCGAGACGGCGGCTGACGCCACGCCGACACCGGACGAGGAGCCGCCGGCTTCGTCCTGACCAGGCCGCCCCGACCGACCCGGGTCGCCCGACCCTCCGGTCAGCC
>JBFKVO010000054.1:0-6454 GCA_041639095.1 Candidatus Limnocylindrales bacterium
GACGTCACCGGGAGGCTCGCCGCGGACCCGGCCACGACCATCGATCCGAGCGCCACGCCACCGAGCAGCGCAGCCGCGAGGACGATGGGCCGCCGGGCCGGTCGGATCCACACGTCAGGGTCCCTCGAGGACGATGTCGATCGACACGTTGACGTCGAGGGCGGGGCCGGCCGTGATCGGTACCGTCACCGATCCACCGCCCCCCGGGACCGTCGCCGAGCCGGTCCCGGACGCCGCGCCGTTGTCGACGGCGACCTTCAGGGTGGCTCCGCCACACCCCGCCGGCAGGGTCGCCACGACGACGCTCGTCACGTTGCCGGTCGTCAGGACGGGGGTGACCGTCAGTGCACTCGCCACGCAGCGGGGGGTCGTCGCGGTCGCGGCGCCGACGGATCCCGTCGTCAATGCGAGCGAGGCCGCGGCTCCGACCACGGCCCCGAGCATCGCGAGTGCGAACGCGGTCGCGATGAGGCGGCGACGGATCATCGGCGAGCGCCCCTCCCGGCGTCCCGCCCGGGAGACCGGCCGTGTGGCGCCGGCCGGCCTCCCGATGCAGGGACTAGCCGCTGATCACGACCGAGATGCCCGTCACGGACAGAGCGTTGACCGCCGGCGAGAACGTCGCGTTGAACGTCGACCCGCTCGACGGCGTCGTGCCGGTCGCCTCGCCGAGCGAGGTCCCGCCTGACCCGGCGAGCGTGATCCGGTACGCCTTGCCGTAGCAGGTCGAGGCGAGGCCGGAGACGGTCACCGTCGCGACCGTGTAGCCCGGCGTCGATGCCGAGTAGGACGCCGTGTAGGACGCGGTCAGCGTGCCGGCCTGGCAGCCGGCCACGACCTCGGTCGCGGAACCGAGCGTGTCGGTCGTGAGGTTGAGGCTGGCCGCGAGGCCGTACACGCCGCCGAAGGTGAGGAGGCCGGCAAGGGCGGCCACGATGGCTCGTCGCATCTGTCTGATTACTCCAGGTTGATGAGATCCGTCGGTACCAGTTGGTGGTGCGCACATGACACGGCACTACGTCGTTCGACGTACCATCCTCGGTTGGGGTAACGGTCTCGGTCGTTCGTCCGTGACGGATGTCACACTCGGGCCGGCGCCCGTTCCAATCACGTGGATTCGGAGCCAGCCACGGAACGCACGGATGCCTGCCGGAAGTGATCGATCTCTGCTCGACGAGCTGCGCCCGGAGCAGCGGGACGAGTTGGTCGCGACTGCCACCGAGCGGTCGATCGCGGCGGGCGCTGCGATCTTCCCGGCATCCGTCGCATGGACCAGGGCTGGCGTCGTTCGCGAGGGAGTCGCCCGCGCGTATCTCGCTGCCAGCGATGGCCGCCAGCTCACGGTGCGCTACGTACGACCGGGTGGGACCATCGGCAGTCCCTTCCCCGTCCAGGGCGCTCGTGCGCCGCTGGCGATCGAGGCTGTCACGGCGTGCACGATCGTCGAGTTCGATCCGGCGGTGTTCCTCCGGATCATGTCGGACGACGCGGCGGCCGCGGTCCTCGTCGTCGAGACCCTCACCCGCCGGCTCGAGGACCTCTACGCGACGCTCGCGGCGAACGCGTTCGGCTCGATGCGGGAGCGCGTCGCCGGGAACCTCCTCGACAGGGCGGTCGCCGACCCGGCAAGCGGCGAGCTCGTCGCGGCGATGACGCAGCAGGAGCTCGCGGACGGTGTCGGAACCGTGCGCGAGACCGTCGCCCGGGTCCTCCGTGAGTTCCGCGACGAGGGACTGATCGCCACCGGCCACAGCGCGATCCGCGTCCTCGATCCGGTGAACCTCGCGGCGCTGGTCGGTCGCTGGCGGACCCTCGGCCGGTAACGAGGCTACGCACCGATGGCCCGGGCCGCCGGTTCCCCCGAAACGGTCCGATCGGCCCTCCCGTGCCCCACTCGCCATCGCGTCCACTGGGGGCATGAGTGGTTCGCGACCGGGCGTCGAGGCCGCGCCGGCCATCGACGTCGCGGCGGCCGCCGGTCCGGACCCGGGCCGGTACCGCTGGAAGGTCATCGCCGGCGCCATCCTCGTCCAGGTCGTCCTCGGAACCGTCTACGGGTTCAGCGTCTTCGTCCTCCCGCTCCAGCAGGAGTTCGGCTGGGACCGGACGACGACCCAGTGGGCGTTCTCCCTCGCGCTCGCGACGTTCGCTGCCATGATGATCCCGGCCGGCCGGCTGCAGGACCGGATCGGCCCGCGGCCAGTGGCATCGCTCGGCGGGGTCCTCCTCGGCGCGTCGTTCCTGCTCGGCGCAGTCCTCATCGACGGCGAACGTCCGTGGGCGCTCTATCTGACGTACGGGATCATCGGCGGCGCCGGGATCGGCTTCGCCTACGTCTGCCCGATCGCCGCGTCCGTGAAGTGGTATCCGGACCGCAAGGGCCTGATCACCGGGCTCGCGGTGGCGGGCTTCGGGGCCGGCGCGCTCTTCTTCGCGGGACCCGCGTCCACCCTGCTTCTTCCCCCAGCCGACTCGGGCGAGACCCTCGGCATCTCGCAGATCCTGCTCGTGGGCCTCGGCGTCGCCGAGGGCTCCGGGTTCGGGATCGGCTGGCAGTCGTTCTTCGTCCTGCACGGGATCGTGAGCCTCGCGGTCGTCCTCGTCGGCGCGACCCTGCTCACGAACCCACCCGAGGGCTGGCGCCCACCCGGCTGGGAGCCGACCGCCGCCGCCCGGCGCGCCGCGGCCGACCTCGACTGGCGCGAGATGCTCGACACGCCGCTCGCGTCGATGCTCTGGCTGTCGTTCATCTTCGGGGCGACGTCGGGGCTCATGGCGATCGGCCAGTGGACCCCGATGATGGCCGAGGTCCTCGACGGGACGACGTTCGCCCCAGAATGGATGGGGACGTTCGGGCGGTTCGTCGAACCGGTAGGAGTCCTCGCGATCTTCAACGCGCTGGGGCGGATCTTCTGGGGGCGGGTGAGCGACGCGATCGATCGCCCGCGGGCGATGATGATCATGTTCCTGTTCCAGGGGATGGCGTTCCTCGTGCTCGTCAGCGCCCAGAGCCCGCTGACGATCTTCCTCGCGTCGGCCTGGGTCGGGCTGAACTTCGGGGGCAACTTCGCGCTGTTCCCGGCGGCGACGGCGGACTACTTCGGCTCCAGGCACGTCGGCGTGAACTACGGCTGGATCTTCACCGCCTACGGCGTGGCGGGGATCCTCGGGCCGCTCGTCGGCGGCGTCCTGTTCGACGCCACGGGCGGCTACGTGCTGGCCTTCGTGTTCGCCGGAACCCTCTGCTTCCTCGCGGCCGGCTGCGCGGTCGTCGTCTGGGCGCTCGCACGCGCGGGCCAGGCGCCGGCGGAGCCCGCGACCGCGTAGGCGGCGCCCACGACCACGAAGACGGGTCCGCGCGACCGGCCGACCTACCCTCGGTCGGGCGCGTCGAGCTCCTGGAACACGGTCAGGTGAACGCTTCCCGGCGCGTCGAGCCGGGCATTCAGCGAGCGCCATGGCGTCTCGGTCGGTGGTGCGACGAGCTCCGCCCCGCCGGCCACGAGCGCGTCCGTGGTCGCTGCGGCGTCGTCGACCTCGAGGGCGATCCGCCAGCGCGGCGCGACCTGGCGGCCCACCTCGACCGCGTCGATCATCCGCTTCTGCGCGGGGTTCGCGATCTCCAGGGTCGCGCGGCCCGCCTGGAGGATCGTGACCCGGGCGTCGGGATCGCCCTGGCCGACGTATTCGCCCTCGAGCGCGAGGCCGACGACGTCCCGGAAGAACCGGACGGCCTGGTCGTAGTCCGCGGCTTCGACGACGAGGCGGAGCTGGCGGACCCGGCGGCCCGGGCGATCTGATGCATCCATGCCCGAAGGATAGGCGGCGGGCACGGCCGCCGGTCCACGTGGCACCCATGGTCGCGACATTGGGCACTCCCTGGCGGCTGGACCCGGCGCGACGATCGGGCGGCATGAGTACCCGGACGACGGACGACCCCCGACCGTCCCGGCCTGGATGGTCGGACCTCGGGAGTGGCGCACGGCTGTTCCGGCTCGTCCACGCGGGCTGGTCCGTCGCCGGCCTGTCCAGCCTCGCCTACCTCTGGGCCTGCGTCCTCAGCGGGCGCCGCGATCGCCGCCTCGGCGCGAGCGTCGCGTTCCTGCTCGCCGAGGGCGCCGGGCTCGCGGTCGGTCGGGGGAACTGCCCCGCTTCACCGTTCCAGCACCGGCTCGGCGATCAGGTGCCCTTCTTCGAGCTCGTCCTGCCGCCGCGCTGGGCGAAGCGTGCCGTCCCGATCCTCTTGCTCGCGAGCGTCGCCGGGCTCGGCGCGCTCGTGCTGCGCTCGAACGACTGATCCCGTCTCGGCCGCACTGTCGCGCTCGACGGCTGCCGCCGTGACCTTGACCCATTGCACAGCGCGCCCCACGATGACGCCCCTGCGCGACAACGCAACAGGGAGCGGCCGTGGACGTCCTCGTGATCCTCAAGTTGATCCACATCCTCGCCGCGATGACGGCCGTCGGGGCGAACGTCACCTACACGTACTGGCTCCGCCGCGCCCGCCTCGACCGCGACCGGCTCGTCTGGACCATCGAGGGCGTACGCCGCCTCGACAACACGATCGCCACGCCCGCCTACGTCGTCGTCCTCGTGACGGGCCTGGCCATGGTCGCGGGTGGCCTGTTCTCGTTCACGACGGGCTGGATCCTGGCGGCGCTCGCGTTGTACATCGCCGTGGTGATCGTCGCGATCGCCCTCTATGCGCCGGCCGTGCGCGCGCAGCTCGCCGCGGCGGAGGCCGATCCGGCGTCGCCCGCGTACGCAGCGGCCGCGGCCCGCAGCAACCGCTACGGGATCATCACGCTGTCGGCCGTCCTCGCGATCGTCGTGCTCATGGTCACGAAGCCGTTCTGATCGACCTCGGAGCGAAGTCCCGGGGCGCGCTACGCACCGGCTCCGTCGAGGTAGAGCAGGACGGCGAGCACACGCCGGTTGACGTCCGGGTCGTCCTCGATCCCGAGCTTCGCGAAGATCGTGCCGCTCATCCCCTCGAGCGTCTTCGTGGTGATCCCGAGGCGTTCCGCGATCGCCCGGTTCGACCGACCCTCGGCGATCAGTGCCAGGGCCTCGCGCTCGCGATCCGTCAGCCGCATGAGGTGGTCGTCCCGGCGGCGCGCCTTCACGAGCTCGGCGATCACCGCCGGGTCGATCGCGGACCCGCCCGCCGCGATGCGCTGTGCCGCGTCGAGCAGCTCGCGCGCCTCGCCGAGGCGGTCCTTGAGCAGGTAGCCGACCCGGTCCACGCCGCCGCCGAGGAGGCGGAGCGCGTAGTCGGGCTCGAGGAACTGCGAGAGGACGAGGACACCCACGGTCGGGAAACGGGAGCGGATCGTGAGTGCGGCGGCCAGCCCGGCGTTGCCGCCGGGCGGCATCCGGATGTCCACGACGGCGAGATGGGGTGGCTCGGCGGCGACCGCCTCGATGAGTCCGTCCGCATCGCGGGCCTCGGCCGTGACTCGGAAGCCGCCCTCGGTGAGGATGCGCGTCACGCCCTGGCGGATCACCACCGAGTCGTCGGCGACGATCGCCCGCAGCGGGGTCATGGCAGCGGGATCCGGACACGCACCCGCGTCCCCCTCCCCGCAGGGCTGGACACGTCGAGGCTGCCGCCCAGCGCCATGACGCGATCGGCGAGGCCGCGCAGGCCGGAGCCGGCCTCGATCGCGGCGCCGCCTCGGCCGTCGTCTGACACCTCCAGGTGCAGGGCGCCATCAACGCGCGTGACCCGGATCGCGGCCCCGCTCGCGGATGCGTGCCGCTGGACGTTCGTGAGCGCCTCGGCCACGGTGAAGTAGGCCGTCGATTCGACGAGAGTCGGCAGTCGCCCGTCGAGGGACACATGGACGTCCACGGGGATGCCGACGCGGCGCGCCACCGCGCTGATCGCGGCCGCCAGGCCCTCGTCCTCGAGGATGGCGGGATGGATCCCGCGCGCGAGCTCCCGGAGTTCACGGATCGCCTCGCTCGTCTCTTCGACTGCCGCACCGAGATGGTCCCGGATCGCGGGGGGCACGGTCTCCGCTTCCGCCAGCGTGCGCGCCTCCTGGAGGGCGAGCATCACGCCGACGAGCCGCTGCTGGGCGCCATCGTGCAGGTCGCGCTCCACGCGCCGGCGCTCCTCCTCGGCAGCGGCGACGATCCGCTGCCGCGATTCGGTGACGGCCTCCAGCTGTTCCCGCACCTCGGCCTCTAGCCGCTCCTTCTCGAGGGCCAGGCGCAGGACGCGGACGACCGCCTCGAGCAGCTCGGGCTGTTCCGCGAGGACCGGATCGTGCACGATCGCGGCGATCGGCCGATCCTCGGGTCCGACGATCGTCAGGGACCGACGTTCGCCGGCGCCCGGGACCGGCACCACCGCTCCGTCCTCGCCCCGCCATGTGCGGATCTTCTCGAGTTCCGTCTCGACCCTGAGGAGGTCTCCGCCACAGGCCTCGGCCAGCACCATCGCCGC
>JBFKVO010000055.1:0-6448 GCA_041639095.1 Candidatus Limnocylindrales bacterium
GCTTCGCAACCGCCGGTAGCGGCCTGACATTCGGAGTCGTCGGCCAGGTCAACAGTACGGCCGGCGTGGGGGTGCAAGGCTTCGCGCTTGCCGGCAGTGGCTCGGGAATCGGGGTGAAGGGCGAGTCCAACAGCCCGACGGGAATGGGCGTCATGGGTACCAGCACCTCGGGGGTCGGCGTCTGGGGTACCTCGACGAGCTCGCAGGGCGTCGTCGGGGCCTCGACGTCCAATCTCGGGGTATGGGGGGACTCGAACAGTGCGACCGGCGTACGGGGCACTTCGCAAAGCGAGATCGGGGTCCACGCGATCTCTCAGGCCGGGGCGACGAAGTCGGCCCCGGCGCTCCGTGCCGAGAATCACAATACGACCAACGGGATGGCCGCCTACCTGACGAACGACTCCGCGTTTGCGACCGCCCACTTCTACAACGCGGGGACGGGAAAAGTGCTGTGGCTGGAGAACGGCGGGACGGATGCGAACGGGACCGGCGGCGGTGACTTCATCACCGCGGTCAATGAAGGGGCCGGGGACGCCCAGTTCCGTGTCCTCACCAGCGGCGAGGTGCGCTCCGACGTCGGCTTCAACACCCCGGCCGCGGACTTCGCCGAGATGATGCCGGCCACGGAAGGGCTCGAGCCGGGTGACGTCCTCGTGGTCGGGGCCGACGGCCGCCTTGCGCGGAGCAGTGAGCCGCATCAGGAGAGCCTCGTCGGCGTGCACTCGACGCGCCCCGGGTTCGTCGGCGGCAGCCCGGTGGGCGGCAATCCGGTCGGCCACATCCCGCTCGCCGTCGTCGGGATCGTGCCGGTCAAGGCCTCCGCGGAGAACGGGCCGATCCGCGTGGGCGACCTGCTCACGAGCTCGGCGACGCCCGGACACGCGATGCGTACGAACGGCGAGGCGCGCATCGGCTGCGTCATCGGCAAGGCGCTCGAGGGCCTCGACGCAGCGACCGGGCGGATCTCGATGCTCGTCGTCCTGCAATAACGGGGAGCGCGGCGGCGGCCAGCTGTACGCAAGGCGCCGCCAGACGGGCCTCGTGCGTCAGCCCACCCGCACGCCGAACGCGCCCAGGACGCTGACCCCGATGAGCACCGCGTCGAGCGCGACGACGAGGGCGACCGTGCCCCACGCGAGGACGTTCGCGACCCGGCCGTTCCGATAGCGGCCCATCAGCCGCTCGTCGTTCACGAGCAGGACCATGAACACGAGGATGACCGGGAGCAGGATCGCCTGGAGGTTCTGCGTGGCGATGATCAGCGGGATGAGGTCGAGCCCGGGGAGAAGGACGAACAGCGCGGCCGACGCGAGCACGAACGTGTAGATCGAGTAGAAGGGGCGAGCGTCCTCCCAGCGCTTCCCGACGCCGGATTCCCATCCGAACGCCTCGCAGATGACGAACGCCGTCGTCAGCGGCAGGATCGTCGCGGCGAGGCACGAGGCGCCGAACAGCCCGACCCCGAAGAGCACGACCGCCAGCTGGCCGGCGACCGGCTCCAGCGCCGAGGCCGCGTCCTCGGCGGTCTCCACCGAGATCCCGGCCACGAACAGCGTGGACGCGACGGCGATGACGATGAACAGCGCGACCGTGTTCGTCCAGATCGCGCCGCCGACGGCGTCGGCCCGCTCCAGGCGCAGCTCCTCCTCGCCGATCTCCTTCTCGGCCACGGCGCTCTGGAGGTAGAACTGCATGAAGGGCGTGATCGTCGTGCCGACGAGCGCCACGGCCAGGAGCAGGATCGCGGGGTCGAGCGGCAGCTCCGGCGTCACGAGCGCCTTCCCGACCGCGGACCAGTCCGGGCGGGCGACGAACGCGGAGATGATGTACAGGAAGAAGATCACGACGATCCCCAGGAAGACGCGCTCGACCGTCTTCGGCCCGGAAAACAGGACGAGGGCCCACAGCGCGGCCCCGACCGCCGGCACGGCGAGGATCCGCGGGATCCCGAACAGCTCCGTCGACGCGGCGATCCCGGCGAAGTTCGCGATCGCCTGGGCGACGTTGGCGAGCAGGAGGACGGCCATCGCGAACACCGTCCAGCGGACCCCGAACCGGTCGCGGATGAGGTCCGAGAGGCCCTGCCCGGTGACGACGCCCATCCGGGCGGCCATCTCCTGGACGACGGCGAGCAGCACCATCATCACCGGGAACAGCCAGAGGAGCGTCAGCCCCGTTCGCGAGCCGATGACGCTGTAGGTCGCGATGCCGCCGGCGTCGTTGCCGGCCATCCCGGCGATGATCCCGGGGCCCATGACGGCGAGGAACGCGAGGACGCCGCGCCGGCCGCGGAACCGTCCGCGGAGGCGCAGGAACTCGCGCGACTCGATCCGATCCTGGATGCGGTCGAGCAGGCCGATCCGCGGGGCGCGGAGCTCCGGTCGGCGCGGCAGGCCCGGCAGACCCACCTAGGAGCGCCCCGCGAGCTTCGGGACGCGACGCCGCCAGCCGGCGGGCAGGATCGAGTCCATCGCGTCGTCCACGGTCACGATCCCGACCAGGACCCCGCCCTCGTCCACGACCGGGACCGCGAGCAGGTTGTAGTGGGCGACGAGCTCGGCGACCTCGTCGGGCTCGGCGAGGACGCCGACCGCCACGGGCTCGGGGTACATGACCTTGTCGATCGGGGTGTCGGGCTGGGCGACGATGAGATCGCGCAGCGAGAGCACGCCGACGAGCCGGCCCTCGATGTCGACGACGTAGACGTAGTAGATCGTCTCGGCCTCGGGCTCCAGCTCGCGCAGGCGGTCGATCGTCTGGGCGGCCGTCAGCGTGGCCGGGACGCCGATGAACTCGGTCGTCATCATCCCGCCCGCGGACTCCTCCGGGTAGCCGAGCAGGCCGGCGACTTCCTCGGCCTCGTCGCGGTCCATGAGCGCGAGGATCTCCGCGCGCGCCTCGTCGGACAGGTCCGCGACCAGGTCCGCGGCATCGTCGGGGGACATCTCCTCGAGGATGTCGGCGGCTCGACCGGGCTCGAGGTCCTCGAGGATCTCGACCTGGGTCTCGGGCTCCATCTCCTCGATGGCGTCGGCGGCCGCTTCGTCGTCGAGCGAGGCGAGAACGCCGGCCCGGTCCTTGGGGGCGAGCTGGTCGATGATCGCGGCGAGATCGGCCGGGTGCATCTCCGCGAGCCCCGCGTGGGGGACGCGGAGCTTGATCGAGGCGATCGACGTCTCGACCGGGTCGACGTCCTCCCAGTCGATGTAGCGCTCGGGGACCGGGAGCCGGAGGTTGCGCGCGACGATCCGGTACGCGCCCTCCATCCCGAGGCGGCGCAGCAGCCCCGCCGCACCGACGTCGACCGCGACGAGGTGGAGCTGGTCCTCGATGTGGTCGAGACGGAGGTCGTTCACGCGCACGACCTTCCGACCGTCGATGTCGACGATCTGCTTGTCCATGAGGTCGAGGCGAAGGAGGATCTCGTTCGGCCGCTGGTGGAACTTGTCGATGTCGATCGTGGTCTGGCGGAGACGCGCGCCCGTCTCGTCCATCTCGGCGACCGACGACCACGGCAGGAAGATCCGGCGCCGGCCGGTCCGCACCACGAGGCCCGTGACCGGCGGGTAGCGGTCGCCGACCGCGACGATGAGGTCATCGACGCGGCCGATCGGCTCTCCGGCGGGGTCGCGCACGGGGCGACCGATCGCCTGGCTCAGGTAGAGCATGATCCACCTCGCATCCGGTCCGCCCCGGATCGCGTCGGTGGCCGCCGTCAGCGCGGCTGGCGGGCCGTCGAGGCGAGACCGGAGGGACCGAGTCTCTCGCGACGCGTGCGTGCGCCGCCGGTACTGGGTCCGTCGTCCACGAGTGCCGGGGTCTCCGTTGCGTGCCTGGCGGCCCGTCGGCCCGGCGGCGCCCGCGGGCGGGCGGCGGCGCGGGCGAGGGGCCGGCGCGAAGTGTAGTCGCCACGCTTCCGACGGGTCAACGGATCGCGCCCGGCGACGACGAACGTCGATCGCGCAGAGCGGTGTCCCCGGCGACAGGCCGCCTCGCGCCGATGCGATCGACGAGCCCGACCCGGTACCTTCGCCCGGTCGCGGTCCGGTACCACCGGGCGGCCTCGCGGCGAGAAGCCCGCTGCGACGATGGCGTGGTGCGCCGCACGATGGGGCCGGATCGCGCCCAAGACGCGTCCACGCCGGGGACGCGTCATGGTTCGCCGCGCCCCGACGCCCCGGCGCCCGCGGGGCGAGCGGAGCGACCCGACGCCCATGACGGCGATCTCGTCGCACGGTATCGCGCACTCATCGACGTCACGAGCCGCCTGACCGGCACCCTCGACCGCGACGAGATCCTGCACACGATCGTCAGCGAAGCTGCGCGCGTCCTGCGCGCCGACATGTCGTCGATCCGCCTCCTCGCCGACGGCCACCTCGAGGCCGCCGCATGGAGCGGCCTGAGCGATGACGCCGCTGCGCGGCTGCCGCGCTTCGCCGCCGACGAGGGCTGGTTCGGCGAGGTCCTCCGGACGGGCCGACCGTGGGCGTGCGCCGACGTGCGCGCCGATCCCGCCACGGCCCCCTCGTACGGGCGCTATGTGGGGGTCGTCGCCTTCGCCGGGGAGCTCGTCGCACCCCTCATCCACCGCGGCCGGGCGATCGGGACGCTCAGCGTCGCGACGCTGCTGCCGCGGGCATGGTCCGACGCGGACGCGGAGATCGCGACCGCGCTCGCGACGCAGGCCGCGGTCGCGATCCACACGGCCGACCTGTTCACCGAGACCGAGCGCCGGGCGGCGCACCTGGCCGTGGTCCAGGCCGCCTCGGCCCGGATGAGCCGCGCGACCGACATCGAGGGCGTCGGGCGCGCGATCGTCGAGGAGACCCGCCGGATCCTCGACTACCACAATGCACGCGTCTACGTCATCGAGCCTCCCGACGACGTCGTCCCCATCGCGTTCGAGGGGACCGTGGGTACGTACGACGACGTGGACATGAGCCTCCTGAGAGCGAAGCTCGGCGAGGGATTCACGGGCTGGGTCGCGGAGCATGGCGAGGCGCTCCTCATCGACGACGCGAACATCGACCCTCGGGGCGCGACGATCACCGGGACGGACGACATCGACGAATCGATGCTCGTCGTGCCGATGCGCTACGACGATCGCACGATCGGCGTGATCACCCTCTCGAAGCTCGGGTTGCGCCAGTTCACGGCCGACGACCTCCAGCTCCTGTCGATCCTCGCCGACCAGGCCGCGACCGCCCTCGAGACCGCACGGCTCCTCGACCGGAGCACAGCCCTGTCGGACGAGCTTCGACAGCTCCTGTCGATGAGCAGCGCGCTCTCGCAGAGCCTCGATCCACGCGAGGTCGCCGACCTCATCGCGCGCCACATGGCCGGGGCGCTCGGCGCGGACGAGTGCGCGATCAGCTACTGGGATCGGGACACGATGCGGCTCCTCACGCTCGGCTACCACCCGCCGGCCGGGATCGAGGCGCTCGAGCCCTACTACGACGTGTCGCGGTTCCCGGAGACGCGCCGCGCCCTCGAGCGCCGCGAGATCGTCCTCATCGACGCGACCGACCCGTCCGCGGACCCGGCCGAAGTGGCCCTCATGGTCAAGGAGGGGATGTACGGCCTCGCGATGGTCCCGATCGTCGCGAAGGGCCAGGCGATCGGCCTCGTCGAGCTCTTCGCCCGCGAGCCGCGCGCATGGTCGCAGGGACGGCTCGGGCTCGCGCGAACGATGGCGAACGAGGCGGCGATGGCCCTCGAGAACGCGCGGCTCTACGAGGATGCGCGCTCGCTCGCGGACCGCGACCCGCTCACCGGCTTCTACAACCACCGCTTCCTGCACGAGCGGCTCGGGGAGGAAGTCATCCGCGCCCAACGGGCGCGGCGCCCGGTGTCCGTGCTCATGCTCGATCTCGACGACTTCAAGCTCATCAACGACACCTTCGGGCACGTGTTCGGCGACCGCGTCCTCGTTTGGACGGCGGAGCGGATCCGCTCGACGCTCCGCGGCTCCGACGTCGCCGCGCGGTACGCGGGCGACGAGTTCGCCCTGATCCTTCCCGAGACCGACGCGACGGCGGCCCGCCAGGCGGCCCAGCGGATCCTCGACGCCTTCGCCGCCGCGCCGTACGCGGACGCGGAGCGCAGCGTGCCCGTCGGGCTGTCGATCGGCGTCGCGACGCACCCTGCCGACGGGCGCACCCCGACCGAGCTCATCGCGAGCGCCGACCGCGCCCTCTACCGGGTCAAGGCCCACGGGGGCGAGCAGGCGATGGCGTCGAGCGACCTCTCGGTGGAAGACGGGCTCCCGACGATCGCGCCCGACCCCGGGCGGGTCGACGCCGCCTGACGCGCCGCAGACGACGGTAGTACGAAGGTACGGGGTCGCCCCCGGACCGAGGTACCACCCGGCGGGTCTGGACGGTCGGCCGGCCGCCGCCCATCCTTGCGCTCGACGTGACCGAAGGATCGCCGGTTCGCTCGCCGACCC
>JBFKVO010000056.1:0-6442 GCA_041639095.1 Candidatus Limnocylindrales bacterium
ACGCGGCGGCCGCGGATGTCGCGGACCTGGGACGGATCGAGGCGTTGGTCGCGGCGGAACGTCATCGGCGGGGGACCTCGCGGAGCGTACCGGGCGGCGCGCCGGGACGGCGACCGTACCCGTCGCCGTCTCGCATCGGCAACACATGTGCCTCCCGGGAGATTGCGACGGTGTCGCAACGGACGGGGGGCGCCAGTATGTCAGCCGGCGCGGATCCGGGCCGCGGCGCCCACGCCCGTCAGCACGGGCCGCGGCGCCTGACGCCCGCCGCTACGGCCCGCCGGCTACTCCTCGCCCGCTACGGCCCGCCGGCTACTCCTCGCCGATGTCCTCGTTCCACGCCTCCGGGTTCGCGGCGATGAACTCGCGCATGAGCTCGACGCACTCCTCGGAGTCGAGGTTCACCACCTCGACCCCCCGCGAGCGGAGGAGGTCCTCCGCGCCCATGAACGTCCGGTTCTCGCCGAGGACGACGCGCGGGATGCCGTAGAGGAGGATCGCGCCGGTGCACATGTCGCACGGCGACAGCGTCGTGTACATCGTGGCCCGCCGGTAGATCGATGCCGGCTGGCGGCCGGCGTTCTCGAGCGCGTCGGTCTCGCCGTGGCGGATCGCGCTGCCCTGCTGGATCCGGCGGTTCCGGCCGGCCCCGATGACCCTCCCGTCGACCACGAGCGCGCCGCCGATCGGGACGCCGCCCTCCGACCGGCCGATCCGGGCCTGTTCGATCGCGACGGCCAGGAACTCGCGGTCGCGTTCCATCTCTCCGGCGGGCATGCGGGACCTCCTTGATCCTGGTCGGTCAGGCGCGGCGGTAGGGCTTCAGGTAGGCGCCCGGGTAGGCGACGTTCCGCCCGGACAGC
Source organism: Candidatus Limnocylindrales bacterium (assembly GCA_041639095.1). Taxonomy (GTDB): domain Bacteria; phylum Chloroflexota; class Limnocylindria; order Limnocylindrales; family CSP1-4; genus CAKKPP01. The sequence continues at coordinate 864 of JBFKVO010000056.1, forward strand.
GCGAGGGCGAGGATGACGACGAGGTAGGGGAGCGCGAGGAGCAGCTCGAACGGCAGTTCGCCGAAGCCCGGCAGGATCCGGAGCCGGAACTGGAGCGAGAACACGAACGAGAAGATGAGCGCGCCGAGCACGCCGCGGAAGATCCGCCAGCGGCCGAAGATCACGAGCGCGACGCACACCCAGCCACGCCCGGCGATGATGTCGAGCGTGAAGCTGCCGAGGACCGCGAGCGTGAAGAACGCCCCGCCGATCGCCATGAGCGCGCCGCCGATCATGAGCGCGAGGTAGCGGGTCCGGGCCACGTTGACGCCGGCCGCGTCGGCCGCCTCCGGGTTCTCGCCGACCGCCCGGACCTCGAGCCCGAAGCTCGATCGCTGGAGGACCCACCAGGCGACGGGGACGACGACGAGGAAGGCCACGTACGTCAGCGCGTACTGCTGGAAGAGCACGCCGCCCTCGCCGATCGCTGCGAGGGGATCGAGGAGCGGCATCGGCTCGATCCGCTGGAGGTCGGTGCCGGTGAAGATGAGCCGGTTCGCGAACTCGGACGCACCGATGAGCCCGATCGTCAGCCCGATCCCCGACACGTGCTGGTTCGCCCCGAGCGTGACCGTCAGGAACGACATGATCGCGCCCGAGAAGAGCCCGACGACGAGCGCGGCGAGGAGCCCGATGAGCGGCGAGCCGGTGAGGGCCGCGGCCGCGAACCCGCTGAACGCCCCGGCGTACATCGTGCCCTCGATGCCGAGGTTGAGGACGCCCGACCGTTCGCTGTACGTCTCCCCGACGGTGCCGTAGACGAGCGGCGTGGCGTTGCGGAGCGTCGCCGCCAGGAGGTCGAAGATGAACGTCACCGGTCGCCCTCCGTTGGCGTGGTCGCCGAGGCCGCATCCCGGCGCTGGCGGACCGCCGCGCCACCCCGCCACCGACGGAGCGCGATGAGCCCGATCGTCGTGAGGAGCAATACGCCCTGGACGACCGCCCCGAGCTGGGACGGGATGCCGAGCGCGCGCGCGGCCGAGCTGGCGCCGACCGCGAGATCGCCGAGGAACAGCGCGGCGAGCCCGACGCCCGGCATCGACAGCGATCCGAGCGTCGCGACGACGATCCCCGTGTAGCCGTAGCCGGGCGAGAGGCCGCTCGTCAGCCGGAACTGGATGCCGGCCACCTCGCTCACCCCGGCGAGCCCGGCGATCGCCCCGCTCACGAGCGCAGCGCCGAGCAGTGTCCGCGACACGTCGATGCCGGCGAAGCGCGCGCCATGCGGGCTGAGGCCCGCGGCGCGCAGCCGGAGCCCTGTCGGCGTCCGGGCGATGACGTACCACGCGACGGCGACGACGACGACGGCAAGCACGAACCCGAGGTGGAGGCGGGAGCGCTCGAGGAGGGTCGGGAACTCGGCGGCGGCCACGATCCGGGGCGACTCCGGGAAGCCCGTGACCGGGTCCCGCCACGGGCCGTGGAGGAGCCCGTTGACGACGAGCAGCGCGACCGGGTTGAGGAGGAGGGTCGTGACGACCTCGTCGATCCCGAAGCGGACCCGGAGGAACGCGGGGACGAACGCCCAGGCCGCGCCGGCAAGCGCGCCGGCGACGACCATCGCCGGCAGGACGACGAACGGCGGCAGCCCGCCAGCAGCCGCGCCGATCCCCGCGGCGGCGATCGCGCCGAGAAGCAGCTGGCCCTCCGCGCCGATGTTCCAGTACCCCGCCCGGAACGCGATCGCGACGGCGGCCCCGGTGAACAGGATCGGCGTCGCCGCGACGAGCACCTCGAGGATCGTGAAGCGCGACGTGAGCGGCACGAGGAGGAACTCGCCGTACGCGGCGAACGGGTTCGCGCCGGCGAGGAGGATCGGGCCGGACGTGATCGCGAACGTGATGACGACCGCGACCGCGACGAGGACCGGCGTGGACCAGCGGGTGAGCCGCGGAGCGCCGCCGGCCGTACCGAGCCCGCCCGGGAGACGACCGAGGAGGCCGCTCACGCCGCCGTCCCGCTCATGCCGCCGCCCCGCTCACGCCGCGGCCTCGCGGCCGGCCATCAGCATCCCGAGCCGCTCCGGGTCGGCATCGTCGACGGCCATCTCGCCGACGATGCGGCCCTCGTAGATGACGACGAGCCGATCCGCCAGCTCGAGGAGCTCGTCGAGGTCCTCCGACACCAGGAGGATCGCGGCGCCGGCCGCACGCCGCTCGAGGAGCTGCGCGCGGACGTACTCGGTGGCGCCCACGTCGAGGCCGCGCGTCGGCTGCGAGACGACGATGACCCGGGGATCGCGCGCGAGCACGCGCGCGAGGAGCACCTTCTGGATGTTCCCCCCGGACAGCGAGCCGACGCGGTCGTCCGGGCGGGCCTTGATCGAGAAGCGCTCGATGAGCTCGTCGGCGTGGGCGCGGATCGCCCGCTCGTCGAGGCGGCCCGAGACGCGGAAGTCCGCGAGCCGCTCGAGGACGAGGTTGTAGGCGACCGACAGGTCGGGGATGAGGCTCGCGTGGCGGTCCTCGGGGATCCGCCCGACGCCGGCCGCCATGACCCGTGCGGGCGGGAGACCGGCGATCTCCGTCCCGTCGACCTGGACGGACCCGGAGACCGGGACGCGCATCCCCGCCAGTACGTCGACGAGCTCCGTCTGGCCGTTGCCCGACACGCCGGCGACGCCGAGCACCTCGCCCGCCGCCACGGACAGGGACAGCCCGTCGACCGCGGCGACGCCCTGCGGGCCGAGCGCCCGCAGGTCGCGGATTTCGAGCACCCGGGCGGCGTCCGCGCCGGCCCCCGACCCCGCGCGCTCGACGCCGAACGTCGGCCGGCCGACCATCATCCGGGCGAGCTCGCGCTCCTCGGTCGTGCCCGGGACGGTGCCGATCATCCGGCCGCGCCTCAGCACGCTCACCCGATCGCTGATCGCGCGCACCTCGCCGAGCTTGTGGCTGATGAACACGACCCCGAGGCCCTCCCCGACGAGGCGTCGGAGCGTCGCGAACAGCGCATCCACCTCCTGCGGGACGAGGACCGCCGTCGGCTCGTCGAGGATGAGGACGCGGCAGTCGCGGGCGAGCGCCTTGAGGATCTCGACCCGCTGCTGCTCACCGACCGACAGGTCGCCGACGACCGCGTCCGCGGCGACCCGGATCCCGAACCGGGCCGACGCGTCGGCGACCGCGCGCCGTGCCGCGTCGAGGTCCAGCCGGAACCCGCCGGACCGCCCGAGGGCGAGGTTCTCGGCGACCGTCATCGGCCGGACGAGGCTGAAGTGCTGCGTGACCATCCCGACGCCGGCCTCGATCGCGTCGCGCGGCGAGCGCATCTCGACGGGCCGCCCCTCGACCCGGATCTCGCCCGCGTCCGCGCGGTTGAGCCCGTACGCGATGCGCATGACGGTCGTCTTGCCGGCGCCGTTCTCGCCGAGGAGGGCATGGATCTCCCCGCGGCCGACATCGAAGTCGATGCCGTCGTTGGCGACGAGGTCGCCGAAGCGCTTCGTGATGCCGCGGAGCTCGAGGACCGTGTCCGGTCCGGCGGGCTCCGCGGCGGTCACGCGGAGGTCGTCCGTCACGAGGAGAGCGTCAGCTCCCCGCGATCGTCGATCCCGGCGGCTGCGCCTCGTTGATGTCGACCCGGAAGGTGCCGGCGACGATCTCGGCCTCGCGGGCCTCGACCATCGCCTTGAGGTCGTCGGGCACGCCGCCCGGGATCGACACGTTGATCGCGGCGAGCGCGGCGCCGCCCTTCGCGACCATCGAGAAGTCCTTCAGGTCCTGGGCGGTGTACGAGCCGGCGAGGACCTGGTCGATGACGTACTTCACCGTCGGGTCCATGTTCCACGTGACGCTCGTCACGACGTTGCCCGGCGCCAGGCTCTGCTGGTCGCTCATGTTGCCGATCGCGATCAGGCCCCGCTCCTGGGCGGCCTCGATGACGCCGAAGCGCTCGGCGAAGAGGACGTCGGCGCCCGCGCCGATCTGGGCGAGCGCGGCCTCCTTGGCCGCGGCCGGATCGAACCAGCTGTTGAGGAAGGTGACCTTTACCTCGACGTCGGGATTGACCGACTGGGCGCCCTGGATGAACGCGTTCGTGATCCGGTTCACCTCGGGGACGGGATAGCCGCCGACGACGCCGAGGACGTTCGTCTTCGTCAGTCCGCCGGCGAGCATGCCGGCGAGGTACGCCGGCTCGTGGATCCAGTTGTCGAAGACCGAGAAGTTCGGGTTCGCCGGGCCACCGCCCGAGCCGAACACGAAGGCGATCTCCGGGAAGTCGGCCGCGACCCGGCGCGCCGCCTCCTCGTTGCCGAACGCGTCGCCGAAGATGATGTCGGGCGCATCCTTCTCGGACGTCTCGCGCAGGACGCGCTCCATGTCGCCGGCGTAGCCGATGTCGTCGGAGAACGTGTAGTCGATGCGCCCGGCCGCCTTCTCCTTCTCGAGCGCCGTGTGGATGACGCCGTCCCAGGGTTCCTCGATCTGGGTCGCGAACGCCCCGAACACCTTCAGCTTCCCGTCGGTGCCGGGACCGGGGGTGGCGGCGCCCTGGCACGCTGCGGCGACGAGCGCCACGGCCGTGAGGGCGACCAGCCAGATGGATCGGGCACGCGGGGCGGGACGAGCGATCATGCCTCTCCTCCTGTTCCAGCCTCGAACGCGCAAGGTCGCGACGACGGGGTCCCGGACCGTCACGCCGGGGCCTCGTGGCCCCGGTTGGCGTGCGCGCGTCTCGGCGGAAGTGTCGAGGTCCCGGTGCCCGGTGTCAACGCGATTCGCCCTGCCCGGCCGGCTCGCGGCGCGCGCGCGGCCCGGTCGCGGGCGCGCCGAGGGCACGGGGCGCCGGCCGCCCGAGTCGCTACGCTGGCGGCATGTCCGGAACCGCCCCGCTGGTCCGCCTCGGAGAGCGATCGCTCCTCGTCCGGTTCCCGGACCAGGATGCGGTCCTGCGGGTCGCGGCCGCCCTCGCCGACGATCTCGACGCGGGCCGGCTGGAGGATGTCGTACCCGCCGACGGGTCGGTCCTCATCGCCTTCGGCGGGTCCGATGCGGGCGAGCGCCGCGCCCGTCAAGCCATCGCGCGCGCGGTCGCGGCGGCGTCCGAGCCTGTCCGTGCGGCCCCACCACGGCGAACGCGGACGATCCCTGTCCACTACGGTGGGGCGGACGGCCCCGACCTCGACGACACCGCCCGGCTCGTCGGCATGACCGCCGACGCGTACGTGGCGAGCCATGCTGGCCGTGACTACGCGGTCCGCTTCGTCGGGTTCGCCCCCGGGTTCGCGTACCTCGGCGACGTCCCGCGCGAGCTCGCCGTCCCCCGCCTCGAGGTCCCCCGGACCACGACGCCGGCCGGTTCCGTCGCGGTCGCCGAGGGATACACGGGGATCTACCCGGCCGCGCTACCCGGCGGCTGGCGCGTGATCGGCTGGACGCCGATCGTCCTGTTCGATCCCGCGTCCGACCCGCCGACGTATCTTCGCCCCGGTGACCGGGTTCGCTTCGTGCCTACGGCGCCCGACGACCTCCCGGCGGCGCCCCATCGACCGGCCGACTGGTGAGCGCCTCGGTGGGCACCGTTCGTGTCGTCGATCC
>JBFKVO010000057.1:0-6396 GCA_041639095.1 Candidatus Limnocylindrales bacterium
CCGCGTATGCCGCGGCCAAGGCGGCCCAGCAGTCGCTCGTCCGCTCCCTGGCACAGGAATTGCGCGGGACGGGCGCCACGGCGAACGCGATCCAGGTCCGGACGATCGACGTCGCGCGCGAGCGACTGACCGGGCCGACGAGCGCGAACGCGCGCTGGACGACGCCCGAGGAGCTCGCCGCGACGATCGCCTGGCTGTGCGGCGACGACGCCGCGCGCGTGTCGGGGACCCTCATCCCGCTGTACGGACATCCGACCCCCGGCTGAGCGGACCGGCCGTGACACGTGCAGGCATGCACCGGCCGGACGCAGGCGCGAGCGCGGCGGCGGTACCGTTGAAGGATGCACGACACCGTCAGCGACGCCGAGCGCGAGCTCCTCATCGAGCTCGAGCCGGAGGCGGGCCGCCTCTACGACCGCCATGCGAAGGTCGCCCAGGAGTGGTTCCCGCACGAGTTCATCCCGTACCGCCTCGGCCGCGATTTCGACAAGGAGCCGTGGACGCCCGATCAGCCGCGACTGACCGGGGTCGCCCAGACCTCGTTCGAGATCGGCCTGCTCACCGAGGACAACCTGCCTTCGTACCACCGGCTCATCCACGGGATGTTCGGGCGCGGCGACGGAGCATGGATCAACTGGGTCGGGCGATGGACCGCGGAGGAGGGTCGCCATGCGATCGTCCTGCGCGACTACCTCACGGTCACGAGGAACATCGACCCGATCGCGCTCGAGCGCGGTCGGATGACGCAGCTCCAGCAGGGCTACGACCGCGACTCGCCCGACACCCTCCGCGGCCTCGCGTATGTCACGTTCCAGGAGCTGGCGACGCGGATCGCCCACCGCAACACCGGGCGCTACTCGGACGACCCCGTCGCGGACCGGATCATGGTCCGGATCGCGGCCGACGAGAACCTCCACATGGTCTTCTATCGCGACATCCTCGCGGCGGCGCTCAAGCTCCAGCCGTCGGCCGCGGTGCGGGCGATCGTCGACGAGGTCCTTCGGTTCGAGATGCCGGGCGCGGGGATCCCGGGCTTCGTGCGGAAGGCGGCGCAGATCGCGAAGGCCGGGATCTACGACCTGCGCGTCCACCGCGACGAGGTGCTCCTCCCGATCCTGCGCCACTGGCGGATCTTCGAGCTCACCGGTCTCGACGCGGCGGCGGAGGATGCACGGCGGCGCCTCGCCGAGCACCTCGACAAGCTCGACGCCGCGGCGAAGCGCTTCGAGGAGAAGCTCGCCGCGTCGGGTGTCGCCCGGCTCGCCGCGTCCGGCGGCTGACGCCGATCGAGGCCGAGACCGAGCGATGACCACCGTCTTCGACTTCGGCCGCTTCGACGCGCTCACGTTCGACTGCTACGGGACCCTCATCGACTGGGAGACGGGACTCGCGGCGGCGATGCGCTCGGCGCTCCCGGACCTCGATCCGGCGACCGCCGACGATGATCTCCTCGAGGCGTTCGCGCGGCACGAGGCGGAGCTCGAGGCCGGTCCGTACCTGTCCTATCGCGAGGTCCTCGCCGGGGCCGTCCGCGGGGTCGCTCGCGACCTGGGGGTCCCGGTGGGCGACGATGCCGCGATCGCGTTCGGCGGGTCGGTCGGTGACTGGCCCGCGTTCCCCGATTCGGCCGTCGCGCTCGAGCGCCTGGGCGGGCGCTACCGGCTGGGCGTCATCACGAACTGCGACGACGACCTCTTCGCGCTGTCGAACCAGCACCTCGGCGTCGTCTTCGACTGGGTGATCACGGCCCAGCAGGCGGGCTCGTACAAGCCGAACCCCGCGACCTTCGGCCTCGCGCTCCAGCGCATCGAGATCCCGCCCGATCGCATCCTCCACGTCGCCCAGAGCCTGTACCACGACCACGTGCCGGCGAAGGCGCTCGGACTCTCGACGGTCTGGATCGATCGCCGCCGCGGACGACCCGGCGGCGGGGCGACACCGCCCGCCTCGGCCGCGCCGGACGTCACCTTCCCCGACCTCGCGTCGTTCGCCGAGGCGGCGGTGGCCGCAGCGCCGGGCGGCTGACCCGGGCGGCCGAGGCCGGCCGCACGCGCACCTCAGAGATCGATCGACGCGCCCTCCCGGGCTCCGAACACGCCGACCTCCGGGGCCGCCTCCGCAGCCTCGGCGACGATCGCGTCGACGGCCGCGTCGTCGTGTCCCGGATCGTGGTGGAACGCGGCCAGCCGGCGCGCCCCGACGAGCCGCGCGAACGCCGCGGCCTCGAGCGACGACGAGTGTCCCCACCCGATCCGCTCGGCCCGCTCCTCCGGCGAGTACTGGATGTCGTGGATCAGGAGGTCGGCGCCCATCGCGATGTCCACCCCCGACGTCCAGCGGGCCGCGTCGCGGGCCTCGATGTCACCGCCCATCGCAGGTTCGTGGTCGGAGAGATAGGCGAGCACCCTGTCGCCGTCGCGGATCCGGTAGCCGACGGTCGGACCCGGGTGGATGATCTCGGCGCCGCAGATCTCGAGGCCGCCGATGTCCACCGGGCTGTCCGGCGCGTTATGGAAGTGGACGTCCGAGGCGACGTCGCGGACGCGGATCGGGAAGAGCGGCGGCGAGAGGTAGCGTGTCAGGCGCGCGCGCAGGTCCTGGGTGGTGGACGGCGGACCCCACAGGTGGACCTCGATGCCGGGCCGGAACAGCGGGTCGAAGAACCCGAGCCCCTGGATGTGGTCCATGTGGAGGTGGGTCAGGAGGACGTCGACCCGGGTGAGGTCCTTCGAGAGCGCCGAACCGAGACGGCGGATCCCGGTGCCGGCGTCGAGCACGACGCACGTTCCGTCGGAGCCGGTGACCTGGACGCACGCGGTGTTGCCGCCGTAGCGGACGGTCTCCGGGCCGGCGCTCGCGAGCGACCCGCGCGTTCCCCAGAACGTGACCTTCACTCGTCCGTCGCCGCCTCCCAGAACATCGCGACCGCGCCGATGAACCGGCCGCGCGCCCCCTCGAGCGGGAAGGCGGTGATCTCGATCCGGCGCGAGACGCCGTCGCCGCCGGTGATCGTCAGCGGGCCGTGCGCCGGCCGTCGCTCGCGGATCGCGCGGACGAGGGGCAGCGACTCGACCGGGGCTTCGCCAGCCTCGTCGCGCGCCGCGAACCCCGTCGTCCACGCCTCGAACGGCATCTCGTCGATCTCGTCGAGCCGCACGCCGAGGAGCTGCTCCGCCGCCTCGTTGAGGAAGGCCATGTCGCCGTCGGCGTCGACCATGAAGATCGGGATCGCGAGCGAACTCGACAGCTGGCGGAAGAGGATCAGCTCAAGGGGTTCCTGGGCCATGGATGCGTCCTCGCTCGTCCGGTGTCCCGTCATGGTCGCATCGCGGGCTCGGCTGTCAATGTGAGACGGCTCATGCAGCGACGCGGCTCACCGGCCATTGGGGCGACGTTCCGCGGCCTCGAGGATCCGCGTGTGCAACAGATCCACCACCGGACGGACTTCCGCCAGGCGCTCACCCCAGTCCTCCGCGGCTTCGCCGAGGTAGATCGCGCGGGCGTGAGCGAGGACGCCGCCCCGTCCCTCCGGCAGACGGGCCAGCGCCCAGTCCGCCGCCTGGTCCTTCGGCCAGATCCTGCCGGTCTCGAGCGTCGCCCAGATCCGGGCGAACGTGAGCACGACATTGCGCTCATCCCCGGTGAGGTCGCCCAGCAGGCCCGGGATGCCGTCGAGCATCGCCCGGCGGACGTCGGCGGGCGGCACCGGGTCGAGCAGGGCCGTCGCCGCCGGACCGAAGAGCACCGCACTCGCCTGGCGGACCTGCTCGACGAGCAGCGCGAGGTCGGGGTTCGGCGAGTCCCACGGCGCGATCGCACCGCCCTCGAACGCGGAGCGCCACCAGTCCCCGTACTGGAATTCCAGGCGCGGTGGGTAGCGCCAGGGGACGACGTCGCCCTGGACGACGATCGTGAGTTCTACGGATCGCGACGCCCCCGTCGGATCGCCTCGCCCCGACATCGGCAGGATCCGCCCGATCAGACGCCGCTTCTCGTCGTCCGAACCCGGGCGGGCGGTCACCACGAACACGTCGACGTCGCTCGTGGGTCGGAGACCCCCGACGACGGCCGATCCGAAGAGATACCCGCCGAGCACAGCGTCGCCCAGGGCCTCGAGGACGGCGGCCATGACCCGCGCGGCCTGGTCCACCGTCAGCGGTGGCGGTAGAAGGGGATCGGCTCGGGCGGGAGCGGCGTATCGCCGCGGATGAGGTCGGCGGCCTTCTCGGCGACCATCATCACCGGGGCATAGATGTTCGCGTTCGTGACGTACGGGAACACCGACGCGTCGACGATCCGGAGTCCCTCGAGGCCGTGGACGCGCATCGTCAGCGGGTCCACGACCGAGTCGGCGTCGACACCCATCCGCGCCGTGCACGACGGATGGAGCGCCGTCTCGGCGTCGCGCGCGACCCAGGCGAGGATCTCCTCGTCCGTCGCCACGCCGCTCCCGGGAGACAGCTCGCCGCCGTTGTACGGCGCGAACGCCGGCTGGTTGAGGATGTGCCGCGCGACGCGGATCGCCTCGACCCACTCGCGCCGGTCCTGCGCCGTGGACAGGTAGTTGAACCGGAGCGCGGGGTGGACGCGCGGGTCGGGCGAGGTGATCCGGATGCTGCCGCGCGCGTCGGAGTACATCGGACCGACGTGGACCTGGTAGCCGTGACCGGCGGGCGGCGAGGAGCCGTCGTAGCGGATCGCGAGCGGCAGGAAGTGGAACATCAGGTTCGGGTAGGCGACATCGTCGTTGCTGCGGACGAAGCCGCCGCCCTCGAAGTGGTTCGTCGCGCCCGGGCCGCGCCGGAGGAACAGCCACTGGAACCCGATCCACGGTCGGCGCCAGGTCTGGAGCGACGGCTGCATCGAGACCGGCTGCGTGCTCCGGTACTGGACGTAGACCTCGAGGTGGTCCTGGAGGTGCTCGCCGACGCCGGGCAGCTCGTGGCGGACCGGGACCCCGGCGGCCTCGAGGACCGCCGCGGGCCCGACGCCGGACAGCTGGAGGAGCTGCGGCGTGTTGATCGACCCGCCGGCGAGGACGACCTCGCCAGCCTCGACGTGGCGCGGTCCGCCGAGCCACGGCACATAGTCGAGCCCGGTCGCACGCCGGCCGTCGAAGCGGATCGCGGTCACGAAGGCGCCGGTCCGGACGGTCAGGTTCGGCCGCCCGAGGACGGGGTGGAGGTACGCGCGTGCGGCCGACAGCCGCCGGCCCCGGTGGATGTTCCGGTCGAACGGCCCGAAGCCCTCCTGGCGGAAGCCGTTGACGTCGTCGGTCAGGGCGTAGCCGGCCTCCTGGACGGCCGCGAAGAACGCCTGGAACAGCGGGCTCGCCGCGGGACCGCGCTCGAGGACGAGGGGGCCGTCGTGGCCACGGAACGGATCGTTGGGCGCGGCCGCGAGGGCCGTCTCCATCCGCTTGAAGTACGGCAGGCAGTGGGCGTAGTCCCAGGTCTGCATCCCGGGATCGGCGGCCCAGCGCTCGTAGTCGAGCGGGTTGCCGCGCTGGAAGATCTGGCCGTTGATGCTCGACGAGCCGCCAAGGACCTTGCCGCGGGCGTGGTAGACCCGGCGGCCGCCCATCGCGGGCTCGGGCTCGGACTCGTACTTCCAGTCGTAGAAGCGGCTCCCGATCGGGAACGCCAGCGCCGCCGGCATGTGGATGAACACGTCGAATCGCCAGTCGGGCCGCCCGGCCTCGAGCACGAGCACGCGCGTCGAGGGGTCTGCGGAGAGGCGGTTCGCGAGCGCGCAGCCGGCCGAGCCACCGCCGACGATGACGATGTCGAAGCGCTCGGTGGCCATGGGCCGATGCTAGCAGCGCACGCGGGCGTCCCGCGTCATGATCGCCCGCATCCCGCGGCGCCACCGCCCGGCGGGCGGCGGGCCCGCCCTCACCTGACCCGCCGCCCGATGCGGATGACACCCGTGACGCGCAGGTCGTCGTCGAGCTCGACGAGATCGGCACGAAGCCCGACCGCGATCCGCCCACGGTCCGTCGCGCCCACGAGCGCGGCCGGGTTCGCGCCCGCGGCGGCGACCGCGACGGTGAGCGGCATCCCGGCCGCGACGAGGTTGGCGACCGCGCTGTCGAGCGCGATGAGCGATCCCGCGAGGGTGTCGGTCCCGGCCAGGACGCAACGGCCGTCGCGGACCTCGACCGCGAGCCCGCCCACGTGGCCGCTCCCGGCCGTGGTGCCGGCGAGGGGAAGCGCGTCGCTCACGAGGAGGACCCGGTCGGCGGGCTTCGTGCGGACGACGATCGGCCACATCGCCGGGTGGACGTGATGGGTGTCCGCGATGAGCTCCGCGTACGCGCCGTCCTCGACGAGGGCAGCGACGGCGAGCCCCGGGGCCCGATGGTGGATCGCGGTCATCGCGTTGAAGAGGTGGGTC
>JBFKVO010000058.1:0-6395 GCA_041639095.1 Candidatus Limnocylindrales bacterium
CCGACAGATGCCAACCACACGTGCACTCGTCGCCGTCGGAAGCGTCCGCGGACCGTCACGGACACCCGTGTCGCGTCTGCCCGTGCGGGGAGCGCTTGGCAACCGAGGTGCGGCAGCCCGGCGAGGCGGAGCTGCCTGGCTGTCGGGCTGTCCGATGCGCGGGTGGTTGGAATTTGACGGTTTTCGGGCCGCCACGTGCCGTCGAGCCGGGCGCGTGCCGGGGCCGACCGCCGTCAGTCGAGGCCGGCGAGGGCCGCGATCTCCTCGCGCCGGAGCGGCGTCTCGCCGGTCAGTTGCCGCAGCCGGTTGATCCGATCCACGATCGCCGGGTGCGTCGAGAAGAGGCCCGACGCCCGCTCCTCGAACTTCTTGATCGGGTTCGTGAAGTAGAGGTGCTGCGTCGCACGATTCGCGACCTCGAGGACCTCCTTGTCCGTGCCGATCTTCGCGAGCGCGCGCTCCAGCCCGTACGGGTTGCGCGTGATCTCGACCGCGCTCGCGTCGGCGAGGTACTCGCGCTGGCGGCTGACCGCGAGCTGAACGAGCCGGGCCGCGATCGGCGCGACGATCGCGAGGACGATCGCGACGACGAACACGATGGCCTGGAGTCCCCCACTCCCCTCGCGAGACCGCGACGAGGACCGGCCCCCGCCCCAGAACGTGAAGCGGAGGAAGAAGTCGGCGAGGAGCGCGATCGAGCCGACGAGGACGCCGACGAGCAGCGCGAACCGGATGTCCAGGTTGCGCACATGCGAGAGCTCGTGGCCGATGACCCCCTGGAGCTCCTCGCGGTCGAGCTTCTCGAGAAGTCCGCTCGTGATCGCGATCGACGCGTGCTGCGGGTCGCGGCCCGTGGCGAACGCGTTGGGAGCGCTGTCGGCGATGAGGTGGACCTTCGGCATCGGGATGTTCGCGGCCAGCGACAGCTCGCGCACGACGTTCATCAGCTGCGGCGCCGAGCGCTCGTCGACCTGCCTCGCGCCGGACGCGGCGAGGATCATCTTGTCGCCCGCGAAGTAGGAGCCCAGCGAGATGAGCGTGCCGAGTCCGAGCGCACCGAGCGTCGTGCCGACGCCGCCTTCGGGCGCCCCGGTCGTCCCGAACCCGATCGCGTAGCCGAGCAGACCGAGCAGCGCGATGACGATCGCGGCAAGCAGGATGGAATTCCGCCGGTTCGCGGCGGTCTGGTTCTGGAACGTCGAGATAGCCATCGTGCGCGTGGGGCCTCCGCCCCGGGTTCAGTCGATCGGTGGGACGCGGGAAACGGTCAGCCGACGCTCAGGTCGACGTTCGGGACGTTCGCGGCCTCGGGCTCGGCGTCGAAGAAGTCACGCTTCGTGAAGCCGAAGGGCCCGGCGACGAGGACGTTCGGGAACGTCTGGATCGAGGTGTTGTAGTCGAGCACGGATGCGTTGTAGTGCTGGCGGCTGAACGAGATCTGGTTCTCGGTCGTCGCCAGCTGCTCCTGGAGCTCCAGAACGTTCTGGTTCGCCTTCAGCTCGGGATAGTTCTCGACGACGGCGAACAGCGAGCGGAGCGCCGACGTCAGCATGTTCTCCGCCGCCGCTTCCTGGGCGACGCCCTGCGATCCCGCGGCGATGGCCGCGGCGCGCGCGTTCGTGACGTCGGTCAGGACCTTCTGCTCGAACTGCATGTAGCCCTTGACCGCGTTCACGAGGTTCGGGATGAGGTCGTGCCGGCGCTTGAGCTGGACCTCGATCTGGGCGAGCGCCTCGTCGACACGATTGCGGCGGGTGACCAGGCCGTTGTAGATCCCGACGATGACGACCGCGATCACCACGATCACGATCAACGGGATCAGCAGGTTCTCCATCAGTTCCCCTCAGCCACGCCGCGCGGGACTCCCCGACGGTCGGGTCGAGTCTACCAGTCTGCCTTGCAGGCATCGTCCACCGAGACGATCGGTGGTCGCTCCCGGTTCCCGTGCGCACCACCCCGTGGTACGGTGTCCCCGAGCGGCCCCTCGCCCATGCACGGGGCGCTCGCCATCACAGGAACTCCGACCAGGAGCACGACTCCATCGAGAGGAGGGAGCATGGATCAGATCCGAATCGCTTTCGAGAACACGATGGCCCAGGTCGGCGCTGCCCTGCCCGGCCTGATCGGGGCGATCATCGTCCTGATCATCGGCTGGATCCTGGCGAACGCCGCCGCGCGCGTCGTGACCGCCGCGATCCGGACGGCCGGCGCCGATCGCCTGTTCCAGGAGCACGGCGGGGGCGACCAGATCGTCCCGAGCGCGGCGACGGGCGAGATCGTCAAGTGGCTCGTTCGGCTGGCGGCCCTCATCCTGGCGGCCTCGGTCGTCGGGCTGGCCCGCGTCGGCGACCTCATCAACGAGATCGTCCTGTGGCTGCCGAACCTCATCGTCGCGGCGATCATCCTGCTCGTCGCCCCCGTGCTCGGCCGCTTCCTGCGCAGCCTCATCGAGGTCAGCGCCGGGCGTGCCGGGTTCACGAACGCGCGGATGCTCGGCCGGCTCGTCGAGTGGTCGGTGATCGTGTTCGCCGTGATCATCGCCGTCAACCAGGTCGGCATCGCCGCCGAGCTCATCCAGACCCTGTTCACCGGCATCGTCGCCGCGTTCGCGGTGGCGTTCGGGATCGCCTTCGGTCTGGGCGGCAAGGACACCGCGGCGAAGATCACCGAGAACTGGTACGCGGCGTCGCGCGAGACCGCGGCGAAGATCAGCCGCCAGATGGAGGATTCGGGCGAGTCCTGATCGACCGCCCCGGGTCGCCACCCGTCACGACCCCGCCACCGGCTCCGGCCGGCCTCGGCGGGGTCGTCGGCGTGGTGGGCGGTACTGGTCTCGAACCAGTGACCTCCTCGGTGTAAACGAGGTGCTCTGACCGACTGAGCTAACCGCCCGCGGTCAGCCTACATCGCCGACGCGACGGGCAGGAGGGAGGAGTGGTGCCCAGGCCGGGACTTGAACCCGGATGAGTTGCCTCATACGCCCCTCAAACGTACGCGTATACCAATTCCGCCACCTGGGCAAGGTGTCCGCCGTTGTGCAGGATCCGGTCAGAGAGGTGGTACCGAGGAAGGGATTTGAACCCATACGCCCTTGCGGGCACTAGCTCCTGAAGCTAGCGCGTCTGCCAGTTTCGCCACCTCGGCTCGGATCCCGTCAGCCGGTCGCCGAAGCTCACCGGTCGTTGGCGAGGCGCCATGTTAGCACATCCCAGAATCGCCCCCCGGGGTCCCCGAGGGTGCGGACTTCGGGCCCGGTGAGGGCGTCGCGGACGACGACGACGATCTCTCGGAACACGATCGGGAGCAGGTACTGCCGCTCGGCGAGGTGGACCTGGAGGGCTGCGTACGCCGCCGTTCGCTCCTCGTCGGTGCCCGGGGCCCGCGCCTTCTCGAGGAGGTCGTCGAGGACGCGGTCCTGGACGCCGCTGATGTTCGAGCCGCCGCGCGTCGCCTGCGTCGACGCGAGGAGCGGGTAGAGGTCGGGATCGAGGCCGATGTTGACCGACACGACCGCGGCGTCGAAGTCGCCCTCCCGGATGCGGCTGGCCGCGAACTCGGCCGGCGGCAGGGGCACGGCGTTCGTGCTGACGCCGGCCGCTGTCCAGTCGGCGGCGACGGCCTCCGCGACGGCCTCCGCGACCGAGCCCGTGGCCGAGGCCGGGTAGAGCAGTTCGACGATGAACTCGCCCTCCGAGTTCGGGGGGCGCCACGTCCCGTCCACGAGGGTCCAGCCCCCGGTCTCGAGCCCGGGGGCGACGGCCGCCGGGTCGTAGGCGATGGGAGTCGACGAGGCGGCATCGAATGCCCACGAGCTCGGCGGGATCGGCGCGTCGGCGACGACGCCGAACCCGTGCAGGTCGTCGGCGAGGATCGATGCCCGGTCGATGCCGGCAAGGAGGCCGCGCCGCGCCCCCGCATCCGTGAACAACGTCTGGCCCGCACGGAGGTTGACGACGATCGCCGTCAGCGTCGTCGTCGGGTAGCGCAGCAGGCGGCTTCCCGGGGCCGCGCCGAGGCGGGCCGCGTCGTCCAGGCTCAGGCCCGACGCGGCGTCCAGGTCGCCACCCTCGTAGGCCGCCGCGAGGTCCGCGCTGGAGTCGAAGAACCGGAAGACCATCCCGGCGAGGTACGGGATGGGCCGCGGCGGCGCGGTCGGCGACGGGGACCCCTCGACGATGTCGGGAGGGAGCGTCGCGGACGCGTCGGGCGACGGCGTGACCTCGGGATCCGGCGCGACGGCCGGGACGAGGACCGCCTCGCGCTCGTCGAGCGACACCACCCGGAAGTGGCCGGTACCCACCGGCGCCTGGCCGAAGGCGGCGGTGGCGCGGTCCGCGACCGGGACGTCGCCGAGCAGGTGGGCGGGCACGATCGGCTGCGTGGCGGCCTGGAGGAAGCCGCCGAGCGGCGTCGCGAGCTCGAACCGGATCGTCCGCTCGTCGGTGACGCGCACCGTGACCTCGCGCCACGACGCCCCGCCCGGGCCCGTGAACTCGGGGTCCTGGAGGGTCGCGATCGTGAACGCGACGTCGTCCGCGGTCACGGGCGTGCCGTCGTGCCACGTCGCGTCGGCTCGGATCCGGAAGGTCGCGGCCGTCCCGTCCTCCTCGAGCGACCAGTGGTCGGCGAGATCGCCCACGAGCGTCCCGCCGGGGCCGTTCCGCAGCAGGCCGCCGAACACGAGCGCCACGAGCTCACGTTCGACCTCTCCGCGGGCGGAGAGCGGACTGATCGACGACGCTCGCCCCACCACGCCCTCGACATAGGGGCGCGCGATCGGGATCGATGGGGACGGCGTCGCCGCGACGGGCGCAGGCGGGAGCGCCTGGATGCCGATCGCGACCGCCAGTGCCCCGAGGGCCAGGACGAGAGCCGCGATGACGGCCCGGTCGCGGCGGCTCATCGGCCCCCGGTCGGACGGATCAACCTCCGCCGGCCAGGACGTACGCTGCGAGGGCGAACAGCGTGAACAGGATCAGCAGGACGATCGTGAACTGCCAGAGGCGTCGCTCGACACCGCGGCGGCTGCGATAGACGGCCGAGTCGCCGCCGAAGGCGCTCGACAGGCCGGTCCCGCGCGCCTGCATGAGCACGGACACGATGAGGGCGAGGCTGACGAGCAGCTGGCCGATGGCCAGGAGCGGATCCACGCTGACGGACCTCCCGGAACTGGTACGGCGACGGATGGTAGCACAGCGACGCTCACCGGCCCGTCAGGCGAGGAGGGAGCGCCCGGTGATCCCGTCCCAGGGTTCGACGCCGGCGAGCTCGAGGATCGTCGGAGCGACGTCCGCGAGGACGCCGTCGCGGAGCGCCCGGCCGTCGACGGCGCGACCGGCCACGAGGAGCGGCACGGGGTTGAGCGAGTGGGCCGTCACCGGCCGGCCGGCCTCGTCGCGGAGTTCGTCGGCGTTGCCGTGGTCGGCCGTCACGACGAGCAGCCAGCCGGCCTCGTCCGGGTGCAGGACCGCGTCTGCCGCGGGATCGCGCTCCGCGAGGGCCCCGACGATCGCACCGAGCGCGTCGTCGACCGCGGCGAGCCCCCGGATCGTCGCGTTCCAGTCGCCGGTGTGACCGACCATGTCGGGGTTGGCGAAGTTGGCGACGATGACATCGCGCTCGCCGGCGCGGATCGCCGCCACGACGGCCTCGGCGATCCCGGCCGCGCTCATCTCGGGCAGGAGGTCGTACGTCGCGACCTTCGGGCTCGGGACGAGGACCCGGTCCTCGCCGGGGAACGGCGCCTCGCGGCCACCGTTCAAGAAGTACGTGACGTGGGCGTACTTCTCGGTCTCCGCGACGTGGAGCTGGCGCCAGCCGAGGCCCGAGAACCGCTCGGCGAGGGACGGCACGATCTCCGGCGGGAACGCGACGGCGACCGGGAGACCCGCCTCGTATTCGGTCATCGTCGTCACCCGCAGATCGGCGGGGGCAGCGCGCCCGTCCGGACCGGCCCGCTCGAACGCGTCGAAGTCCGCATCGACGAAGGCATGGGTCAGCTGCCGCGCCCGGTCGGCGCGGAAGTTCGCGTGGACGATCTCGTCGCCCGCCTCGACGAGGTCGCGCCCCTCGTCCGGGCCTACCACCGTGGGGCGGACGAACTCGTCGCCCTCGTCCCGGGCGTAGGCCGCCGCCACCGCCTCGGACGCGGACGCCGCCCGCTCCCCCACCCCGTGGACGATCGCCCGGTACGCCGCGGCCGTCCGGTCCCAGCGCTTGTCGCGATCCATCCCGTAGTAGCGGCCACCGACCGTCGCGATCCGGGCACCGGGATGCGCGGCCGCGAGCCGCTCCTCGAGCGAGATGACGAAGCCGTCGGCCGAGCGCGGCGGCGTGTCGCGGCCGTCGAGGAGCGCATGGACCGCCACGCGCTCCACGCCGTGGCTCCGCGCGAG
>JBFKVO010000059.1:0-6383 GCA_041639095.1 Candidatus Limnocylindrales bacterium
CCCGTGGCGGTCGGCCTGGAGTACTCGGGCCTCAGCCCGCAACCGGTCTTCCTCATGGGTCGGACAGCCGGCATCGAGGCGATCCTGCGCGAGGTGATCCGGCCACGAGCGGCCTACACCGCGGTCCTCCCGGAGCACCTCGCGGCCGTCGCTGCGCTCTACCGGGTGGACCCGGCCCCGCCGATGGTCCGGATGTGGGTCGACCGGCATCGCTTCGTTCCGATCACCGCGGACGTCGAGCGCCTCGGCCCGGGCGACGTCAGCGAGCTGAACCGCCTCTACCACCTCGGGTTCGCGGCGTGGCTGCCGGGCTCGGCGGTCGCCGACGGCGTCTACTACGGGATCCGGGTCGGGGGCCGCCTCGTGTCGGCGGCGGGGACCCACGTCGTCAGTCCGACGGCGCGGATCGGCGTCGTCGGCAACGTCCTCACCCATGTGGAACATCGCGGTCGCGGGTACGCTGCGGCCGTGACCTCGGCCGTGACCGAGGAGCTCCTGCGGACGTGCGACGAGGTCGTCCTGAACGTCCGCTCCGACAACCCGCCCGCCCTCCAGGCGTACCGCCGCATCGGCTACGCCGAGTACATCCGCTTCGAGGAGCGGCTCATCCACCGACTCGGCCCGCCGTGGGCCGGCATCACGCGCCCGCTCCGGCGACTGATCGGCTGGCGCAGGGAGATCGAACCTTCATGACCACCGCCCGCGCCCTGCCCGTCCACGACGTGACCGACCTCGGCCTCGCCGCCGAGGGCGTCCGCCGGATCGAATGGGCCGAACGGGAGATGCCCGTCCTGCGCCTGATCCGCGAGCGCTTCGAACGCGAACGCCCGCTCGACGGCGTGCGCATCGGGGCATGCCTGCACGTCACGACCGAGACCGCGAACCTGATGCGCACGCTCAAGGCCGGCGGCGCCGAGGTCGTGCTCGCGGCCTCGAACCCGCTCTCGACGAAGGACGACGTCGCGGCGGCCCTCGTCGCCGAGTACGGGATCGGCGTGTTCGCGCGCCGCGGCGAGGACCGCGACACGTACTACGCGCACCTCAACAGCGTCGCCGACACGCATCCGCAGATCACGATGGACGATGGCTGCGACCTGGTGTCGCTCCTCCACCAGGAGCGCCCGTCCCAGGTCCCCGACGTCCTCGCCGGCACCGAGGAGACGACGACCGGCGTCATCCGCCTTCGTGCGATGGCCGCCGACGGGGCACTCGGCTTCCCGGTCGTGGCCGTCAACGAGGCGCTGACGAAGCACCTCTTCGACAACCGCTACGGGACCGGCCAGTCGACGGTCGACGGGATCCTGCGGGCGACGAACCTGCTCATCGCGGGACGCAACGTCGTCATCGCCGGGTATGGCTGGGTCGGGAAGGGGATCGCGTCGCGGATGCACGGGCACGGGGCGCATGTCGCGATCGTCGAGGTCGACCCGGTGCGTGCGCTCGAGGCCCTCATGGACGGCTTCCAGGCGATGACGGCGGCCGAGGCGGCGCCGTGGGGCGACCTGTTCGTCACCGCCACCGGCAACATCAATGTCTTCCGGCGCGAGCACTTCGCCGCGATGCGCGACGGAGCCGTCCTCGCGAACTCGGGGCACTTCGACGCCGAGCTCGACCTCGCGGCG
This sequence comes from Candidatus Limnocylindrales bacterium, assembly GCA_041639095.1. GTDB lineage: Bacteria > Chloroflexota > Limnocylindria > Limnocylindrales > CSP1-4 > CAKKPP01. The sequence goes on from JBFKVO010000059.1 coordinate 1,623, forward strand.
CTGCGCGAGATGGCCGAGGGCCACGTCCGCGAGGTCCGCACGGACGTGCAGGAGTTCGACATCGGAGGCAAGCGGCTCAACCTCATCGCCGAGGGACGGCTCGTGAACCTCGGCGCCGCCGAGGGCCATCCGGCCGCGGTGATGGACATGAGCTTCGCGAACCAGGCGCTCGCCGCCGAGTACGTCGTGCAGCACCACGCGGAGCTCGAGCCGACGGTCTACGTCGTGCCCGAGGCGATCGACGCCGAGGTGGCCCGCCTCAAGCTCGAGGCGCGCGGCATCCGCCTCGATGCGATGACGCCCGAGCAGGCTGCCTACGTCGCGTCCTGGAAGCACGGCACGTAGCTCGAGCCGTGGAGGGCCCGAAGCCGACCCTGCCGTACGGGTCGTGGCCGTCTCCGCTCCCGCTGTCCCTGCTGACCGAGGGCATCCGCGGGCTCGGGGAGGTCCGTGCCGCGGATGGCGTCCGCTGGTGGCTCGAGGGCCGTCCCGACGAGGACGGCATCCAGGTCCTCGTTCGCCGGGAGCCCGACGGGACGCTCTCGCGCCTCTCGCCCGAAGGCTTCAACGTCCGGACCCGCGTCCACGAATACGGCGGCGGCGCGACGCTCGTCGAGGGCGACCTGGTCGTCGTGTCGGAGTTCCGCGGCGGTCGTCTCCATCGGATCACGTCCCCGGGCGTCGCCGAGCCGCTCACCCCGGAGCAGGCGTGGCGGTTCGCGGACCCCGTCCTCGACCGGTCGCGCGACCGCATCGTCGCCGTCCGCGAGGACCACGAGCCCGACACCGTCGCCGCGCACGGCGAGGCACGCAACGAGCTCGTGGCGATCGACCTCGCGACCGGCGCGGTCGCGACGCTCGTCGACGGGCGCGACTTCTACGCCGCGCCGCGCCTGTCGCCCGACGGATCCACGCTCGCCTGGCTCGAATGGTCCCACCCGAACATGCCCTGGGACGGCACGGAGCTTCGCGTCGCCGCGGTCGCCGCCGACGGATCGCTCGGCGAGGCACGCACCGTCGCGGGGTCCGCTTCCGACTGGGTCAGCCAGCCGCGCTGGTCGCCCGACGGTGTCCTCCACTTCGTCGCCGAGCCGGACGACTGGATGAACCTCTTCACCTGGGATCGCGACGCGGGCGTCGCCCCCGTCGCCCCGATGGACGCCGAGTTCAGCCAGCCCGACTGGGTGTTCGGACAGGCGACCTACGGCTGGCTGCCCGACGGATCGATCGTCGCGGTCGGGCGGTCCAGCGGGCGCGATCGCCTGTTCCGGATCCCGCCGAATGGCGCGCCGGAGGACCTCGATGTCGCGTTCACCGAGATGGACGGGATCGCGGTCGACGGCTGGCGCGTGGTCCTGCGCGCCGCGACCCCGAGCGCGATCATGTCCGTCGTCGAGCTCGACGTGCGCGACGGTTCGGTCACCGTGCACCGCCGCGCCGCGGACGTCGTGCTGGACCCGGCCGACACCTCGACCGGTCGGCTCGTCGAGTTCCCGACGACGGGAGGACGCACGGCGTTCGGCCTCTTCTACCCGCCCGTGAACGCCGCGTACCGCGGGCCCGACGGTGAGCGGCCGCCGCTCGTCGTCACGAGCCACGGCGGCCCGACGTCGAGTGCCTGGGCGGCGCTCACCCTCACGGTCCAGATCTTCACGAGCCGCGGGTTCGCGGTCCTCGATGTCGACTACGGGGGGAGCACCGGCTACGGGCGCGAGTATCGCCGTCGCCTGGAGGGCGAGTGGGGCGTCGTCGACCTCGACGATTGCGTGAACGGCGCGCGCTGGCTCTCGGAGCAGGCCCTCGTCGACGGGGAGCGGATGGCGATCCGCGGCGGGTCGGCGAGCGGCTACACGACGTTGTGCGCGATCACGTTCCGGGACGTGTTCCGGGCCGGTGTGAGCATGTTCGGCCTCGGCAACCTCGAGGCGTTCGTCGGCGACACCCACAAGTTCGAGTCGCGCTACCTCGACCGGCTCATCGGACCGTATCCGGAGGCGCGCGAACTCTACCGCGAGCGGTCGCCGGTCCACTTCGCCGACCGGATCCGCGTCCCCGTCCTCGTCCTCCAGGGCCTCGACGACCAGGTCGTCCCGCCGTCCGAGGCGGAGCGGATCGTCGACGCGCTGTGGGAGCGCCGCGTGCCGCACGCGTACGTCGCCTTCGAGGGCGAGGACCACGGCTTCCGCCAGGCCAAGAACATCATCCGCGCCTTCGAGGTCGAGCTCTCGTTCTACGGCCAGGTCTTCGGTTTCGAACCCGCAGACCCGATGGAGCCGCTCGAGCTCGTCCGCTTCGACGACACGTCAGGCTGACCCGCCCGGCCACAGACGCGTGCGCCCGCTGGGTACGATGCGTGCATGGCGATCACGTTCGGTCTGCAACTCTGGAACCAGGTCTTCTCGTGGCGCGAGGCGCAGCGGGCGGCGGTTCGCGCCGAGGAACTCGGCTACGACCACCTCTGGACCTGGGAGCACGCGCTCGCGTGCATGGGCGAGCCGATGCAGGACACGTTCGACGCCTACACGCTGCTGGCGGCGTGGTCCCAGGCCACGACGCGCGTCCGGCTGGGGGTGCTGACGGGCGCGAACACGTTCTGGAACCCTGGGCTGCTCGCGAAGAAGGTGACGACGCTCGACCACGTCTCGGACGGACGGGCGATCCTCGGACTCGGCGGCGGCTGGTTCGAAGCCGAGCACGCCGCGTTCGGCATCCCGTTCGGGTCGAGCCCGGGCGAGCGCCTGACGTGGCTGGACGAGTCCGTCGCGGCGATCCGAGGGCTCCTCGACGGCGAGACGGTGTCCTCGCCCGAGGATGGGCGGTATGCGCTCCAGGCCGCCGCGCTCCTGCCCCGTCCGGTCCAGGACCACCTGCCGATCCTGATCGGGGGCGCCGGCGAGCAGAAGACGCTGCGTACGGTCGCCCGCTACGCGGACATCTGGAACATCGCCGGGGTGGACGACCTCGAGTGGATGCGGCGCAAGCACACCATCCTCGACGAGCGCTGTGCCGAGATCGGACGGGACCCGAGCACGATCGAACGCTCCGCGTATTGCAGCCCGGTGATCCGCGACACGGAGGACGGCGCACTGCGGTTCTTCCGCACCCAGATGGAGGCGAACCGCCTCGGTGAGTCCGTGCTCGGCGACGACGACATCCAGATCACGACGCCGGACCGCCTCGTCGAGTTGATGATCGCCTGGAAGGCGCTGGGCACGACGACGTTCATCTTCGAGGTGGCCGCCCCGTTCGACGACGAGACCGTCGAGCGGATCGCGACGGAGATCAGGCCGATCGTCGAGGCGGCTTGAACGTCGCTTTCCCGTGCGAGCCCGCCACGAGGCGAGGCCGCGAATGCCGCGTCCTCAGCCGCCGGCAAGCAGCGCGCGGAGCCGGTCCAGTCCGCGCCACGTGTCCTCGAACGAGGTCGTGAGCGGCGAGAGCCCGATCCGGAGTGAATCCGGCTCGCGGAAGTCGGCCACGACCCCGTGCCGTGCCAGCTCATCGCGGAGCCCCCGCGCCCGCGGGTGGCGGATCGCGACGTGGCCGCCCCGCCGTTCCGCATCGCGCGGACTGCCGAGCGTGCACCCGAGCGGCGCGAGCCAGGCGTCGTGGAGGGTCACCGCGAACGACGTGAGCGCGACGCTCTTCGCCCGGATCGCGCCGAGACCCGCCTCGGCGACGAGCCGCACCCCCTCCTCGACGCCGACGAGGCCGAGGACGGCCGGCGTGCCCGCGAGCCATGCCGAGATCGCCTCGGCGGGCTGCCAGCCCTGCGCCATCGCGAACGGGTCGTCGCGGCCGAACCAGCCCTGGATCGGCGGACGGAGCTCCGGCTGGAGGTCGGCGCGGACGTACTGGAAGGCCGGTGCCCCGGGTCCCGCGTTCAGGAACTTGTACGTGCAGCCGACCGCGAGGTCGGCGCCGATCCCGGTCAGGCCGATCGGCAGCACGCCCGCCGAGTGGCTGACGTCCCACAGCGTCAGGGCCCCGGCAGCGCGCGCCGCGGCCCCGATCGCAGCGAGGTCGGCGATCGCCGCCGAGCGGTAGTTCACGTGGCTCAGGCTCACGAGCGCGACGTCCGGTCCGAGCGCCGCGGCGACGTCCGCGACCTGCGGACCCGCGACGGGGTCCGGGTCGAGCCAGTGGATCGCCAGGCCGCGGGCGTGGGCGAGCCCCTCGAGCACGTAGCGGTCCGTCGGGAAGTTCGCCCGGTCGGTGACGATCACGCGGCGTCCTGGGCGCGCGTCCAGCGCTGCTGCGGCAAGCCGGTACAGGTTCACCGTCGTCGAGTCGGCGACGACGACCTCGCCCGGCTGCGCGCCCAGGACGTCCCGCGCCAGCGCGTCGCCCACCCGGCGCGGCAGCTCGATCCAGTGGTCCCAGGCGCGGATCAGCTCGTCGCCCCACTCGCCGTCCACGATCGCGCGGAGGCGGTCGCGGGTCGCGATCGGGAGTCGCCCCAGGGAGTTGCCGTCGAAGTAGACGAGGCTCGGGTCCGGGACGACGAACCGCTCCCGGAACGCGCGCAGCGCGTCCGCCGCGTCGAGCGCGCGGGCGTCGTCGAGGGTCGGCTCGGCGGGTTCGTCGACATGCGCCGTGCGGTCGCCGGTCGTGGTCATCGCGGGCGAGCATACCGCCCGCGACGATGCCCACGTCCGCGTCGAGGCCGCGTCGGAGGCGCCCCGCGGGGCGCCTGCGTCGTCGTGGTACGCTCGGCGCCGCCGACCGCAGAGGAGCCCGATGAGCATCGCCGACGCCCCG
>JBFKVO010000060.1:0-6349 GCA_041639095.1 Candidatus Limnocylindrales bacterium
ATCCGGCCTCGGTGGAGCCGTCTCGCCGATCGGCCCGACCTCGCCGTCGAGGACGAGGGTCGCCGGGTCTCCATGACCGAGCGCCGCCCGGAACGTCGCCGGTGCGTGGAGGTCCGAGCGGTCGTCCAGCCCGCGGGCGGCTTCCTCGCGATGACGGATGTCGCGGTAGCGGTCGTCGCGCGGCTCGACCGTCGCGCCGGCCATCGTGAGCAGGGTCGTGGAGCCCTCGCCCCACGCCACCGCCACCCCATCCGGGATCGCGTCGACGCGCGGCGGATCGGCCGGCAGGGCCAGGTCGTGGTGGTCGCGCTCGGTGACGAGCGGCGTGACTTCGATCGCGACCTCCCGGCCGGCCGCGTCGTCGAGCAGCGTGTAGCGGACGAGCGTCATGTTCGCCTCGTACGGCATCCAGAGCCGCTTCTCCAGCCGTACCCCGAGCGCGTGGTACGTCCACGCCGGCAGGCCGAGCTCGAGCTCGAAGGCGGCGAGGTGCCGGTAGCCGTGCTGGTCGATCGTCCCGTCGGCGTACTCGTGAGCGTGGAGGGCGACCCGCTCGCCGTCGACGACGAGCCACTCGACGAGGGCCCCGACGAGCACAGTCCGCCCGACCGGCGGGGTGCGCGCCGCGACGAGCGGGCCGTGGTAGCGCCGGGTCGCGATCCCGGCGAGCGTCCCCGACGCGTACCCACCGAGTCCGTTCGTGACGAGCCACTCGCGCCGCAGCGCGGCATCGAGATCGCGGCAGATCTCCGGCCCGAGCCGCGTCACGACCGGCCATGCGCCGAGAACCGGCATCGATCCCGGGGGCGAGATCCCGGGCACGTCAGGCCCCGTCCGGCTCGTGGCTGATGACGAGCCGCCGCGCACCGTCCGGACCCCAGGTCCCACGCTCGTACGGCTCGGCGGGGTCGTGGTCGTCGAGGACGGGGGCCACCACGTCCCAGGCGGCCTCGACACCCTCGCCGCGGGCGAACAGCCGCTGGTCGCCATGGACGGCATCGTCGAGGAGGCGCTCGTACGCCTCGCGGCCCTCGTTGCCCATCTCGGACGCGAGCTTCAGCTCGACCGGCCGCGAGACGAGCCGGTCGGGCGCCTTCGCCTGCATCGAGAGGGTGATGCAGCCATCCGGCTTCATCCGGAACCGGAGGTGGTTCGGATGCGGCGGCGGGAGGCGATGGTCCGCGAACATCAGGCGCGGCGGCGCCTCGAACTCGACGATCGCCTCGGTGACGGTCTCCTTGAGCGCCTTGCCGGCCCGGATGATGAACGGGACGCCGGCCCAGCGCCACGAGTCCACCTCGGTCCGGAGCGCCACGAACGTCTCCGTGTCGGAGCCGGTCGCGACCCCGGGCTCGTCGCGGTAGCCGCGGTACTGGCCGCGCACGAGGTCCTCGCGGCGGAGCGGCTTGGTCGCCCGCAGCACCTTGACCTTCTCGTCGCGGAGCGAATCGGCGGTCTCGGACACCGGCGGCTCCATCGCGATGAACGTGAGCATCTGGAGCAGGTGGTTCTGGACGACGTCGCGGAGCGTCCCGACCGCGTCGTAGAACGAGCCGCGGCCCTCGACGCCGAACGACTCCGCCATCGTGATCTGCACGCCGGCGATGTAGTGGCGGTTCCAGACCGGCTCGAGGAGGGTGTTCGCGAAGCGGACGACGAGCAGGTTCTGGACGGGCTCCTTGCCGAGGAAGTGATCGATCCGGTAGATCGACCGCTCGTCGAACCGGGTCCGGAGGAGGTCGTTCAGCTCGCGTGCCGACGCGCGGTCGCGGCCGAACGGCTTCTCGACGACGACGCGGCCGCCGCGGTGGAGCCCGACCCCGGCGAGGCCGTCCACGACGTCGGGGAAGCGATCCGGCGGGATCGCCAGGTAGAAGAGCGGCCGCCGGATGCCGGCCAGCCGATCGCGCAGGCGCGTGTACAGGGCGGGGTCGCGGTAGTCGCCGGCCACGTAGCCGAGCGCCGCCTCGAACGCCTCGAGCGCCCGCGGCTCCGTGGCCTGCCCCGAGGCATCGAGGGCATCGCGCGCCCGCGCGCGGAGCATCGCGTCGTCCCCGTCGCGGCGCGCGACACCGACGATCGGGACGCCAGGCAGGCGGCCTGCCTCGACGAGCCGGCAGAGCGACCCGAACAGCTTCTTGTAGGCGAGATCGCCGGTCGCGCCGAACAGGACGATCGCGTCCGCCGGCGGCCCGGCCGTCAGCGCGGATGTGTCGACGACGTGCATCGCCGGCACGGCTTCGCGGGTCGTCGGATCGGGCGAGGCCACCGCGTCGAGTCCTCCGGTGCTGCCGGCGAACGGCCCATCGGCCGTGTGGGCAGGGGTGTTCCTATATTCATCCGTCCCGCCGGTCGGCATGACGTTACTCGCAGTGTGCCCTGTGAGATCGCGGATGGGGTCGGGCGCACGGAGATGCCCGCACTCCATCGGCCGCCGGACCGGTCGCCTCGCGACGGTCGACGGGACGTATCCTCTGGGTCCGGGTGCCGGCTGTGGCGGCGCCACGCCGAACAGGAGGAGGGCGATGGCCGACGAGCGCGTCACCGCGCCCGAACCGGCGACGGAACCCGGGGCGTCCGCGGACGCCGACCTCCCGGGCGCGCGCGACCGTGACGAAGTGGCCCGCCTCCGCCAGGGCGACCACGACGCGTTCGAGCGCCTCGTCGAGCGCCACGGACCGCAGATGCTCCGCGTCGCTGCGCTGTACGCGCCGGGGCCACTGGCGGAGGAGGTCGTCCAGGACACCTGGATCGGCGTCCTCCAGGGGATCCACCGCTTCGAGGGCCGCTCGTCGCTGCGCACCTGGATCTTCCGGATCCTCGTCAACATCGCCCGGACGAAAGGCTCGCGCGAGCATCGCCAGGTGCCGTTCTCCGCGTTCGCGGATCTGACCGAGGACGCCGGGCCGGCCGTGGACCCGTCCCGCTTCCAGGGCCCCGACGGCCCGAAGCCCGGTCACTGGATCTCGCTCCCGACCCCGTGGGACGAGTTCCCCGAGGAGCGCCTCGAGGCGAACGAGACGTTCGCGACCGTGCGCGCCGCGGTGGACGCGCTGCCGCCCTCACAGCGCGAGGTCATCACCCTGCGCGACATCGAGGGCTGGTCGTCCGAGGAAGTCTGTAACGCCCTGTCGATCAGCGCGACGAATCAGCGCGTCCTGCTCCACCGGGCGCGATCGAAGGTCCGCCGGGCCATCGAGGATGAACTGGCGAGGAGCGCGTGAACGAGCCGACCCACGGGGAACCGAACGCGTCCGCGCCCGACGGGATGGACTGCAACGAGTTCGTCGAGGTCGTGACCGACTACCTCGAGGAGGCGCTGGTCCGGACCGAGCGACTTCGCGTCGACGCCCACCTCGCGGGATGCGATGGCTGCGAGGCCTACCTCGAGCAGATGCAGCGCACCGTCGCGATGCTTCGCCGGCTGGCGTCGCGCGACACCTGAACGGCCGGGACCGATCGCGCCGGGGCCACGAACCGCCGGCTCGGGCGATGCGTACTACTATCTGACGCCACCGGTGGGCGCGGCCCCGCGTCTCACCGGCGACGCGACGAGTCCCCGGGCGACCGCGGGGGGACCGTCCCCCGCAGGTGAGGCTCATGACGAAGATCCAAGAGGCCGGCGACAAGGTCCTGGCCAACGTCGAGCGCGTGATCGTCGGGAAACATCACGAGGTCCGCCTCGCGCTCGTCGCGCTCCTCTGTCGCGGCCACCTCCTCATCGAGGACGTGCCCGGCACCGGCAAGACGGTCCTTGCGAAGGCGATCGCGCGCAGCCTCGGCTGCTCGTTCCGGCGGATCCAGTTCACGCCCGACCTCCTGCCGTCCGACGTGACCGGGCTGTCGATCTACAACCAGAAGACGCAGGAGTTCGAGTTCCGGCCGGGCCCGATCATGAGCCAGGTCGTCCTGGCCGACGAGATCAACCGGGCGACCCCGAAGACCCAGTCCGCCCTGCTCGAGTGCATGGAGGAGCGCCAGTCGACGATCGACGGGACGACCCACCCGATGCCCGACCCGTTCCTCGTCATCGCCACCCAGAACCCGATCGAATACGAGGGGACCTTCGCGCTCCCCGAGGCGCAGCTCGACCGCTTCCTCATCCGCCTCCGGATGGGGTACCCGCAGCCCGTCGACGAGATCGTCATCCTCGACGAGCAGAAGCGCGTCCATCCGCTCGACGAGCTGACCGAGGTCCTGAAGCTCGACGAGCTGCGGGCGATGCAGGCCGCGGTCCGCGACATCTACGTCGATCCCACGGTCGCCGAGTACATCGTCCGGCTCGTGAACGCGACGCGGACCCACCCCGACGTCTACCTGGGCGCCTCGCCGCGCGGCTCGATCGCGCTCTACCGCGCCGGCCAGGCGATGGCCGGGCTCCTCGGCCGCGACTACGTCCTGCCCGACGACGTCAAGACGCTCGCCGAGCCGGCGCTCGCGCACCGCGTGATCATCAAGACCAGCTCGTCGATCCACGACGTGCAGGCCGGGCAGGTCATCCGCGAGCTGCTCGACACGGTGCCGGTCGAGGCGCCATCGGCGGCCCGGCCGGGCGGTCCACGGGATCTCGGCGAAGGAGCCCGGGTCGCCGGGTCCTGAGCGAACGGAGCGACGGAGCGGGCGCGATCGATGCTGCGACGACTCCAGCTCCTCGCGATCGCCACGGCCCTCGTCGTCGCCGCGTTCTCGACCGGCGAGGAGTTCCTGTTCTACCTCGTCTATCTGGGGATCCTCGTCGTCGGGGGCTCGTACGTCCTGACACGGCTCGGCCTGTCCGACCTCGAGGCCGGCTACGCGGTGAACCAGCTCCACGGGCACGTCGGCGACCGGATCCGGGTGACCTACACGATCCGCAACACGAGCCGGATCCCGAAGCCGTGGATCGAGGTCCACAACCCCACGACGCTGCCCGGCGGGCTCCCCGGCCGGGCGATCTCGATCCGGGGCTCGACGGAGCGCTCGTGGCTCGTCCGGACACCGCTGACCCGGCGGGGGCACTTCCGGGTCGAGCCGCTCCAGGTGCGGACGGGTGACCCGTTCGGGCTGTTCGAGGCGTCGGCGAGCGTCGGACACGGGGTGACCGTCGTCGTGTACCCGCGGATCGAGCCGATCCCGCTCTGGCGCCTCCCCGCGACGAACCTCGAGGGCGCCCAGTCCTCGCCCGAGCGGACGCTCCAGACGACCCCGCTCGCGACGTCCGTGCGGGCCTACGCCCCCGGCGACGCGATGAACCGGATCAACTGGAAGGCGACCGCACGCCACGGCGAGCTCCAGGTGAAGGAGTTCGAGCTCGAGCAGACCGCGGACGCGTGGATCGTCCTCGACCTCGAGCGGGGCGTGCAGGCCGGGCGCGGCGACGAGTCCACGGTCGAGGCCGGGGTCCGCGTCGCAGCGACCGTCGCCGACAAGGCGATCCTCGAGAACCGCGCGGTCGGGATCACGACCGGGGGGCAGCGGACGGCGATCGTCCCGTCCGATCGTGGCAGCCGCCAGCACCTCAAGATCATGCAGCTCCTCGCGGCCGTCGAGGGCGACGGGACCACGCCCCTCGTGGAGACGCTCGTCGCAACGGCGCCACGCGTGCGGCGCGGGATGACCGTCGTCGTCATCACCCCGTCGCTCGACACGTCGTGGGTCCGGCCCATCGGTTCGCTGCGAGCGCGCGGGATCGGCTGCGTCGCCGTGCTCCTCGACGCAGGCGCGTTCGAGCACCACGAGCGCGAGGAGCGCGCACGTCTCGCGGGCCGCCCGCCGTACCAGCCGGACCCGGAGGTCGAGGCCGCGCGCGCGCGCCGGACGCGGGCCCTCGCCCACGCGCTCGCCGAGTTCGAGATCAGGACCTACGCGGTCGGCCCCGCCCGACCGCTCGGCGAGGTCCTCGTCGGATGAGCGCCGTCACCGCGGCGGCGCCGGCCCGGCGCCCGCTGCCCGCGCCGCTGGCCGGGCCCGCCGAGGGCTGGCTGACTCTCGCGGTCGTCGCGCTCATGGCGCTGGCCCTTGGCTGGGCGCTCGACGAGCCGGGATGGGTGACGAACCCGGACCTGACGGACTTCCTCGCGCCGGCCGCGCTGCTCGGTGTCGCCGCGGGATTCATCGGCGCGAAGGCCCGCCTGGGCCGCTGGACGGCGCATCTCGCGGGGGCGGTCGCGGCAGCGCTAATCCTTCCGCTGATCGTCGGTGAGCTGTTGACCGAGGGAGGGACGCCCATCGACTGGTTCAGGGCGACCGCCGCCTCGTCCGTCGGGGCATGGGTGGACCTCGCGATCCGCGAGCTGCGACTCACTCGCCAGCTCGGGCACCACCTCCTCGCATTCGGGATCGTCGCGTGGGGGGCCGGCCAGTACGCTGC
>JBFKVO010000061.1:0-6340 GCA_041639095.1 Candidatus Limnocylindrales bacterium
AGGACCGGCCGCATGATCTCGTCGACGACCTGGTCCACGAGGCCGGGGGGCAGGTCGGGCACCGGGGAGTAAGCCCCCATGCCGCCCGTGTTGGGGCCGGTGTCGCCGTCGCCGAGGCGCTTGTGGTCGCGTGCGACCGGGAGCGCGACGGCGTCCGTGCCGTCGCACAGCGCGATGACGCTGGCCTCGCGTCCCTCGAGCCGCTCCTCCACGACGACGACGGGACTCCCGCCCGGAGCGGTCCCGGCAGCGAACACCTCGTCGAGCGCGGCCTCGGCCTCGTCGGCGCTCGCGCAGACGGTGACGCCCTTGCCGGCCGCCAGGCCGTCGGCCTTGACGACGACCCCGGCTGTGCCCCCGCGCCGCGCCGCGAGCTCGCGCGCGAACTCACGCGCGGGAGCCGGGTTCGCGAACGCGCGCCCCTCGGCCATCGGGACGCCGGCCGCGGCGGCGACGTCGCGGCAGAACGCCTTGGAACTCTCGATCCGCGCCGCCGCCCGCGAGGGTCCGAACACGGGGAACCCGGCCTCTCGCAGCGCGTCGGCGATGCCGTTCGCGAGCGGCGCTTCCGGCCCGACGACGACGAGCTCGCACGCCACCCGGCGCGCCAGTGCGACGAGCGCCTCCGCGTCCAGCGGGTCGATCCCCGGGTGCACGACGACGCGCGGCTCGGCGGCGATCCCGTCGCTCCCGGGCGCCACGTGCACCGCGTTGATCCCGGGCTCGCCCGCGAGCTTCCAGGCGAGCGCGTGCTCGCGGCCGCCGGCACCGACGACGAGGATCCGGGTCGGCGTCATCGGCGGCCCCCGCTCATGCGACCGGCAGCGGCGGGCGGTGGCGCATCGGGCGCCACGCGCGCTCGATCGTCTGCGTCCGCTCGGGCCCGACCGACACGAGCACGATCGGGACGCCGGCGTGCTCCTCGAGCGCCGTCACGTAGCGCCGCGCCGTCTCGGGCAGGTCGGCGAGCGCCCGCACCCCGTGGATCGGCTCGGACCAGCCGGGGAAGTCCTCGTACACGGGCACCGCTCGCGCGAGGTCGGCCGCCCGCGACGGCCAGTGCTCGACGCGCCGCCCGTCGATCTCGTACCCGACACACAGCCGGATCGTCTCGAGGCCGGACAGGATGTCGAGCTTGTTCAGCATGATGCTGCTCACGCTGTTCACCGCGACCGCATAGCGCAGCGGGACGGCGTCGAACCAGCCGACGCGGCGCGGTCGCCCGGTCGTCGTGCCGACCTCGTGGCCCCGCGAGGCGATCCCCTGGCCGATCTCGTCGTCGAGCTCGGTCGGGAACGGCCCCGATCCCACCCGCGTCGCGTACGCCTTCATGACCCCGAGGACCTCGTCGACCTGCAGTGGGCCGATCCCACCGCCCGTGCACGCTCCGCCGGCGACCGGGTTCGACGACGTGACGTACGGATAACTCCCGTGGTCGAGGTCGAGGAGCGTCCCCTGGGCGCCCTCGAGGAGGACGTGGTCGCCGCGCCGGAGCGCGTCCTGGACGAGAAGGGTCGTGTCGTCCAGGTGCGGCGCGAGGCGCGCCCCCCAGGCGTGCGCCTGCGCGACGAGCGCGTCGAGCTCGGCCGGTGGTTCGCCGAGCGACGCGAGGAGGAGGTTCTTGTCCGCGAGCGACCGCCCGACCCGCTCTCGCAGCGCATCGGGATCGAGGAGGTCCTCCATGCGGATCCCGAGCCGCCACGCCCGGTCCCCGTACGTCGGTCCGATCCCTCGCCCGGTCGTACCCACCTTCGCCCCGTCGAGGCGGCGCTCGAGAGCCCTGTCGAGGGCGACGTGGTACGGCATCGTCACGTGGGCGCTGCGGCTCACGCGCACGCGGGCGACGTCGATCCCGCGCGCCGCGAGCATGTCGAGCTCGTCGATCAGCGTGCGCGGATTGACGACGACCCCGCTCGCGATGACCGACGTGATGTGGGGATAGAGGACACCGGACGGGACGAGGTGGAGCTTCAGGACCTCGTCGCCGGCGACGACGGTGTGGCCCGCGTTGTCGCCGCCCTGGTAGCGGACGACCATCGCGACCTGTTCGGCGAGGAAGTCGGTCGTCTTGCCCTTGCCCTCGTCACCCCATTGAAGCCCGACGATGACGGTCGCCGGCACCTCAGCGTCCCCCTGAGCCGGTCGGCGGCAGGCAAACGAAACGGCCCCGGGTCGGCTGACCTGGGACCGGGATAGACATCTCCCGCGTGATCCCGCCGGAGCTCCGACGGGCCGTGCCGGCCTGGTCGCCCGGACGCCTCACGGGACGTCCGATGCGCCCTCGACGCGCGATCGCTCACCCTCCTTCCCCGACGCCGGACGGCGGGTTTCGGGGACGCGCGGAGTATAGCAGTCCGCCCCGGGCAGCCGAACCGCGTTCCCGCCCCGGGGAAGCCTGGACGAGCCGGCGTTCGTACCTTTGATGACGGGGCCCCGTACGTTCGTCCCTCCCCGTCGCACGAAGCGCAGCGGGTACGGTCTCGAGGTGATCAGGATGCTCTGGTGGCCGATCGCTGCCGCACCCCCGATCGTGGCCGCGATCCTCTTCGCGAACCCCGCGATCCTCCGTCCGCTCCTCGGCGCGTCAGGCGTCGAGGCGGCCACGTTCCTCGCGGGGCTCACGCTCGTCGTCTGGGCCACGTGCCTGGTGACGTTCGTGATCGTCGATCTCCGGCTGCGTCCGTTGATCGCGGCCACGGAGCGCATCGCGGCCGGCCAGGAGGGCGTGTCGGTCCGCGTCGGCGGGATCGGACTCGACGCACGGCTGGCGCGCGCCGTGAACGCGCTCGCGGAGTCGATGACGGCCGCCCGCCAGGAGGCGACGACCGACCGGCTCACCGGGATCGCCAGCCGCCAGGCGCTCGTCGCCGAGCTGTTCAGCGAGGTCGACCGGGCACGACGCTACGGGCGTCCGCTGTCGGTCGCCTTCCTCGACATCGACCATTTCAAGGCCGTCAACGACACCTACGGCCACGCCTTCGGCGATGTCGTCCTGCGCGGCGTCGCCCAGGCGATCCAGGGCGCGATCCGCTCGTCGGACATGTTCGGACGGTATGGTGGCGAGGAGTTCATGCTGCTCATGACCGAGACCGACACCGACGAGGGCGCGCAGCTCGCGGAGAAGCTCCGCCTGCTCGTCGCGAACCAGGTCTTCCAGGTCCCGAACGGGCCGACCCTCAACGTCACGATCTCGATCGGGATCGCCGGCGGGACGGGGAACCGCGCGCAGGTCGATGCGCTCGTCCGTGACGCGGACACGGCGATGTACACGGCGAAGGCGCTCGGGCGCAACCAGACGTTCGTGTTCGCCGAGCCCGACGAGGACTCGCGCATCCCGCGCGCCCCGATCTCGGCCAGCGGCCGGGCCCGTGCGATCGAGGTCGGCAGGTCCGCGCGCGAAGCCGCCGCGGCCGCCCTCACGGCCGTCATCGCCCCGCTCCCCCACTACCGCGGCCAGCCGTCGGCTCTTATCGCTGGGATCGTCACCGCGATGGCGCGCCAGCTCGACCTGCCCGATCCCGAGGTCGATCGGATCCGCGTCGCCGCGCTCCTCCACGACGTCGGCAAGGTCGCGATCCCGCAGGAGATCCTCGAGAAGCCGGCCTCGCTGACGACCGCGGAGTGGCAGTCCGTCGTCCAGCATCCACGCATCGGGCAGGTGATCCTCGACCAGGCGACCACGCTCCGGGACGCGGCGCCGATCATCCTCCATCACCACGAGCGGTTCTCGGGTCACGGCTATCCGCACGGGCTCAGTGGCCAGGACATCCCGCTCGGCGCGCGCATCGTCGCGATCGCCGACGCCTACGACGCGATGACCCACGACCGGCCGTACAAGGCCGCGGTCAGCCACGACGCGGCGATCCGCGAGCTGCGGCGCCATGCGGCGACGCAGTTCGACCCCGACCTCGTGACCCTCTTCTGCGACCTGTACGCGGAACACCCACCCGCCCCCGACCCGTCCGTCCTCGCCATGACGGGCGCGGTCCACGAGCCGCCGACCGCGGCGACGCGCCGGGCGCGCGGCGGCCGGGCGCGCGGCGAGACGACGCCCAGTCCCTTCGCGATCTGAGTCGGGTTCGCCCGCCGCGGCACCGGATGAGTCGCGGATACGTCGCTGGTACGTGACGAACGCGATGATGGGCCCGCCCGCCGGTACCGCCGGCCCCGCCGTCCGCCGAGCCCGCCTCGCCCGCTCGCCGGGGCCGGCACCTCGCTCCGCGCGCCTGCTACAGTCCCGCGCGTGTCAGCGATGAGCGAACGCTCGCGCGGCGAGCAGCTCCGCTGGGCGGCGCTCGACGCGATCCTCCCCGGTGGTGGCCACCTCGTGGCGGGCCGCCAGCGACTGGGCCTCCTGTTCGCGATCCCGAGCGTCGCGGCGATCGGGATCGCCATCGGCGTCCTCGCCGCAGTCCCGATCGTCCGGCTCGCCGCGGAGGTCGTCAACGCGCTCGCCGTCCTCGTCGTCCTCCAGCTGATCGTCCTTGCCTGGCGCCTGCTCGCCGTCTTCACGAGCGTCCATGCGGCACGCGCAGGGCTCCGCCGAGCCGGTGCTCGCGTCGGTGTCGCGCTGCTCGTGGCGCTCGTGGCCCTGCCCCAGGCCTACGCCCTCTACGTGACGAACGTGGCGCTCGAGGAGGTCGACCGCGTCTTCGACGACGGGACGGGCGGCGCCTGGGTGCCCCCGCCGAGCCCGACGCCGAGCCCGACGCCGCGTCCTGCGCCGACGCCGATCGCGTCCGCGACGCCGGGCGCCACCCCGTCGGCCACCCCGAGTCCGTCGCCGACACCCACCGTCGCGCGCATGAACGTGCTCCTCATCGGCATCGACAGCGGTGTCGGCCGGCAGACGGCGGCCACCGACACGATGATCGTCGCCAGCCTCGACCCGCTCACCGAGACGGTCTCCCTGCTGTCGGTCCCGCGCGACATGGTCGACGTCCCGCTGCCCGACGGGCGGATCTACCGGCCGAAGCTGAACGGTCTCGACGCCGACGCCCGCCACCACCCGTCGCGCTTCCCCGGCTCGGACGGGACCGGCCACGACGTCCTCATGGCCGCGATCGGGACGCTCCTCGAGCTCGAGATCGACTACTACGCGGCCGTCAACCTGGGCGGCTTCGTTCGCGTCGTGGACGTCCTCGGCGGGGTCGACGTGAGCGTCACCCGCGCGCTCTGCGATCCCCGCTACGACGAGTACGGGTTCACGAGCGGGTTCTCGATCCGGCCGGGCTTCCGCCACCTGACCGGCAGCCAGGCGCTCGCCTACGCCCGCATCCGGCAGTCGCCCGGTGAATCGGACTTCACGCGGGCGGCCCGCCAGCAGGAGGTCATCTCGGGTCTCCGCGATGCGGTCGTGAAGCGCGGGTTCCTGAGCGACCCGGTCGCGCTGCTCCGCGCGCTCGGCCGTGCGCTGCAGACGAACGTGCCCCTCGAGATGCTGCCCGAGCTCGCCGAGGTCATGGGCCGCGTCGATCGCGCGCGGACATACCGCACGGTGATCACGGCGCCTCTCGTGCGCACGGCGTTCGACGCGCGCGGCTCGATCCAGGTGCCCGACATCGACGGCATCCGCGCCCTGTCGAAGGCGCTGTTCCCGACGCCGGGCACGATGCCGGCCGCCGAGTACCTCGTGCCGCCGGCGGCGACCGAGGGCAGCGGCTCGGGCGTCGGCAACTGCCTGCCACGCGCCACACCGACGCCGGTCCCCACCCCGACCCCGGTCCCGACGCCGGTCTCGACGCCGGGCACATCGCCCTCGACCGCGTCGACGCCCGCACCGACCGCGACCGCGACGCCGACACCGAAGCCGACCGCGAGCCCGAGCCCGACGCCGTCGGCACCGGCGACACCGACCGCGCCCGCCACCGCCGCGCCCTCGCCGTCGCCCATCCCCTGAGGCCCGTGCCGCGCCGCGGTCCGACGACCGGGACACCGCCGAGCCGTCGGCCGAGGCGGGCTCGACGCGGTCGATCCGTCGGTAACGCGCGGATGAGCGGCCCTCGCTAGCGTCTCGTCACCGCCGATCGATGCCCGCCGAGCACGCAGGGCGGACCCGTTCCCCGTCGGTCCGCCGGAAGGAGATGGAGACCGTGAACAAGGTCGTGTTGACCGGGCGCCTGACCCGCGACCCGGAGATGCGCAGCCTCGCGAGTGGCAAGACCGTCACCCAGTTCGGGATCGCCACGAACGAGTACGCGGGTGGCGGCAAGGAGCGCGCCGAGTACCACAACATCGTCACCTGGGATCGCCTCGCCGAGATCTGCGGGCGCTACCTCGGCAAGGGCCAGCAGGTCGCGATCGAGGGCCGGATCCAGACCCGCACCTGGGACGACGATCG
>JBFKVO010000062.1:0-6272 GCA_041639095.1 Candidatus Limnocylindrales bacterium
CCGGCTACGAGCTGGTCACCCTCTACTACGGCGCCGACACGGAGCTCGCCGAGGCGGAGATGCTCGCCCGCCGGATCGGCGAGCAACAGCCTGGTGTCGAGGTCGAGGTCGTCCACGGCGGGCAGCCCCTGTACCGGTACCTCATCGCGGCCGAGTAGGCGGGTGGCCGACGCCGGGCGCTCCGCGGCCACCACGGGCCGATCGCTCCCGCCGGGACCGGGATTCCTCGACACGCCGATCACGCGCTCCGGGCTGCCGGGCGCGAACACCCTCCGACGGATCGCCCAGCGCCTCGGGATCGCGACCGTCCGCGACCTCCTCTTCCACCTGCCGCGCCGCTACGAGGACCTGCGCGAACTGCGCCGGCTCGGCGACCTCGTCTGGGATCCCGACGGCACGGTCGTCAGCGCGCGGGTGACCGTCGCCGACGTCCGCGTCGAGCCCACGTTCCGCCGCCGCGTCCAGCGCACGATCGCGACCCTGGAGGACGAGACCGGGAGCGCGCAGGCGACGTGGTTCGGGCGGCGCTTCATCGAACGGCGGCTGCGCGCGGGCGACACCGTCATCGTGAGCGGCAAGCTCCGCCGGTTCGGGCGGCGTCTCACGTTCGACAACCCCGAGTTCCAGGTCGACGACGGATCGGCGCTCCTCCATGCCGGGCGGATCGTCCCGATCTACCCGCTCACCGCGGGCCTGACGGCCGCGCGCCTCCGCACGCTCATGCGCGCGGCCCTCGACCGCGGCGGCGCCGACTACCCGGAGTACCTGCCGGCCGCGATCCGCGACGCGGAGCGGCTGGGGCCGATCGGTCGCAGCCTCGAGGAGGCGCACTACCCCTCGTCGTTCGAGGAGCGCGACGCCGCGCTCCGGCGCCTCGCCCACGACGAACTGCTCGCACTCCAGATCGGGATGGTGTCGCGCCGCCGGCAGCGGGTCCGGGCCGAGGCGCACCCGCTCCACGTCGCCGACGACGCCCTCGCGTCGCTCGTCGCCTCGATCGAGGCGGCGATCGCGCGTCGCGCCGGGCGGGCCGTCGCGCTCACGGACGATCAGCGAGCGGCGATGGCCGCGATCCGCCGCGATCTCGCCGCGGACACGCCGATGCTGCGCCTCCTCCAGGGCGACGTCGGGTCCGGGAAGACGGCGGTGGCGGCCGCCGCGCTCGCGATCGCCGCCCGGGCGGGGCGGCAGGGCGCCCTTCTCGCGCCGACGGACCTCCTCGCCCGCCAGCACGCCGCCACGCTCGCCGACCTGCTCGAGGGCGTCGAGCTGCCGATCACGCTCCTGACCGGCTCGCTCAGCGCGGCCGGCACGACGAACGCGCTCGAGGCGATCCGCTCGGGCCAGGCGGGGATCGCGGTGGGGACGCACGCACTGCTCCAGGAGCGCGTGTCGTTCGCCAACCTCGGCGTCGTGGTCATCGACGAGCAGCACCGCTTCGGAGTGGCCCAGCGCGCGGCGCTCGAGGAGAAGGCGGGTGGCGTGCCGCCGCACGTCCTGCTGATGACGGCCACGCCGATCCCGCGGACGCTCGGCCAGGTGCTCTACGCGGACCTCGACCTGTCGGACCTGCGCACGCCGCCGGAGGGGCGGCTCGTCGTGCGGACCGGCATCCGCGGCCCCGACGCGCTCGGCCCGACCTGGCAGCACGTGCGCGACGAGGCCGCGGCGGGCGGCCGGACGTTCGTCGTCGTACCGCTCATCGAGGACGGCGGCGAGGAGGACTCGGCGGTCGCCGCCGAATCCGAGGCGGAGCGCCTGCGCGAGCTCCTCGCGCCGCTCCGCGTCGGGCTCGTCCACGGCCGGATGAAGAGCCTCGAACGGGACGCCGAGATGGCGCGCTTCCGCGACGGGGACCTCGACGTCCTCGTCGGGACGACGGTCGTCGAGGTCGGGGTCGACGTCCCCGAGGCGACGACGATGGTCATCGAGGGTGCCGATCGCTTCGGCCTCGCCCAGCTCCATCAGCTCCGCGGCCGGGTCGGCCGGGGGACGCGCCCGAGCGTCTGCGTCCTCGTGTCCGACGCGACCGACGGCACGGCGCGCGCCCGGCTCGAGGCGATCGTCGAGCTCCGCGACGGGTTCGCGCTCGCCGAGAAGGACTTCGAGCTGCGCCGCGAGGGCGACGTCCTGGGCCTCGTCCAGAGCGGCTTCCCGCGTCTGCGCGTCGCGTCGCTCGAACGCGAGGGCCACCGTGAGCTCGCCGTCCGGGCGCGCGAGCACGCCGAGCGCCTCCTCGACGCGACGGGCTCGCTCCGGCCCGGCCACGACGACCTGGAGGCCGAGCTCGACCGGGGCTGGCTTGCCGGCATCGCCTCGGGCGACCCCGAGGCGGGCGCGGGCGCATGAGACCCCGCGGTGGCTGACGCCGGGCGGGTGATCGCCGGAACGGCCCGCGGGACGCGCCTCGTGCCGGCCGGCCCCGCGACGCGTCCGCTCGGCGATCGTGTGAAGCAGACGCTGTTCGCGATCCTCGAGCCGGGGATCGCCGGCCAGGCCGTGCTCGACCTCTTCGCCGGCACCGGCGCGGCGGGGATCGAGGCGCTTTCGCGCGGCGCGGGGGCGGCCGTGTTCGTCGACAGCGACCCCGCGGCGATCCGCGCCATCCGCGCGAACCTCGAGCGGGCCGGGCTCGCGTCGTCCGCGGTGCAGGTGGTCAGGGCCGACGCGCTGCGCTGGCTCGCCGAGGCCGCCGGCGACCCGGGCGACGAGCGAGCGCCCACGTTCGGGCTCGTCGTCGTCGATCCGCCGTACGAGCGGGCGGACCTCGTCCGGGCGGTCCTCGAGCGCCTGGGGGACCCCGACGTGCCGGAAGGCGGGGGGCTCCTCGCGCCGGACGCGGTCGTCGTGGCCAAGACGTTCTGGCGCGATGCCCCGCCGCCGACGGTCGGGCTGCTAGCATCGGAGCGCACGCGCCGCTTCGGCGAGACGGCGCTGACGATCTACCGGCGCCGGGCGGCGGGCCCGGAGGCCGGCGAGGCCACGGAGGCGTGATGGACGTCGCGGTCTACCCCGGTTCGTTCGACCCGGTGACGAACGGTCACCTCGACATCGTCCGCCGCGCATCTGCCGTCTTCGACCGGCTGGTCGTCGCCGTCCTCGCCAACCCGCGCAAGGCGCCCCAGCTGAGCCTCGACGAGCGCATGACGGTCCTGCGCGAGGCGATCGTCGAGGCCGGTCTCGACGGCTCGCGCGTGGAGGTCGCGTCCTTCGACGGCCTCACGATCGAGCTCTGTCGAGCGCGCTCGGCGCGCTGGATCGTGCGCGGGCTGCGCGCGATCAGCGACTTCGAGGCCGAGCTCCAGCTCGCCCACAACAACCGCCATCTCGCGCCCGAGGTGGACACGGTGTTCTTCATGACCTCGCTCGAGCACGGCTACGTCAGCTCGAGCCTCGTGAAGGAGATCGCCCTGTTCGGCGGGGACGTCGGGGCGATGATCCCGGCCGCCGCGGTCCGGGCCCTGGAGCGCTCGTTCGGTCGCTCCTGACGGGACGGGTCGTGCCATAATCGGCGCAGCCGCGCCCCGGCCGGAGGCGCCTCCACGGAGGGCACGCCGATCGACATTATGTTTCTCCTCGAACGCCTCGAGTCGCACATCGAGGGCGGTCGAGCGCTCCCCCTGACGAACAGCGTCGTCATCGACAAGGAGGAGGCCCTCTCCTTCATCGACGAGATGCGCGCGGTGTTCCCGCGCGAGATCGCCGAGGCGAACCGCACGAACGCCGAGCGCGACCGGATCCTCGAGCGCGCGACCGAGGAGGCCGAGCGGATCGTCGCCCGCGCCCAGGAGCAGGCCGCGTTCCTCATCGAGGAGCGCGGGTTGACCCGTGCCGCCGAGGAGGAGGGGGCACGGATCATCGAGCGCGCCCGGGCAGAGGCGGCCGAGATCCTGCGCGGCGCCGACTCGTACGCCGTCGACGTGCTCGTCGGCCTCGAGGGCGAGCTCGTGCGCACGCTCCAGAGCGTGCGCAAGGGCATCGAGACGCTCGACGCGCGCGGTGCGCGCGAATCGACGCCCGAGGCGTCCGACGATGGCGAGGACTACGTCGACGAGGACGAGGGCGAGTTCGAGGACGAGGAAGCCGAACCCGAACAGGCCGCCGCGGGTCGGTGGTAGACCGGCGTCCGCCGGTCGCCCCGCTCGTCTTCCACGTCGGCGGGCTGCTCGCCGAGCCGCCCGGGGCGACCCGCGCCTACCAGATCGCTGGCGTCACGCTCGCGCTCGACGACGACCTGCGCCTCGCGGACCCGCTCGAGGGGGCGATCCGCCTCGTTCGGACGAACCGCGGCCTGCTCGTGTCGGGCACGTTGCGGACGGCGCTCGCGGAGACGTGCAGTCGCTGCCTGACCCCGGTCGACGTGCCGCTCGAGCTGACGATCGAGGAGGAGGCACTTCCGTCGGTCGACCTCGCGAGCGGCGACCCGATCGCCGACGACGAGGACCCGGACATCCTGCGCCTCACGGACCACCACGAGCTGGACCTCGAGGCCGCGGTGCGCGGGGCGATCTCGCTCGCCGAGCCGATCGCACCGCTCTGTCGCGCCGACTGCGCGGGTCTCTGTCCCACGTGCGGGGAGCGGCTCGCCGACGGCGCGCACGACCACCCGGACGAGGACCTCGACCCACGGCTGGCGGTCCTGCGGGGGTTCGTGGTCGACGGCACGGCCGAGACCGAGTAGACTCCCGCCTCGGCCCCCGATGACAGCACGCCCGGCTGCCGACCGCGCGCGCGGCGGCCGCGACACACGATGTGACGGGGCGGCCCCGGCCGCGAGCGCGCCCCGAAAGGAGCAGATCGACCAGTGGGAGTCCCCAAGCGACGCGTCTCTCACGCCCGGCAGGGCGAGCGGCGCGCCCACCTCGCCATCAGCGTGCCGAGGCTGGAGGAGTGTTCGCACTGCCACCAGCTCAAGCAACCGCACCACGCCTGCCCGAACTGCGGCTGGTACGGGGGCCGTCAGGCGATCGAGATCAAAGAGACGAGCGACGAGGCCGCCTCGTAGCCGCGGTGGACGAACGAGGACCCGTTCCGGCTGAGGGGAACGGCGTCCGGGTCGCCGTCGACGCGATGGGCGGCGACCACGGAGCCGCCGAGGTCGTGCCCGGCGCCATCGAGTACGCCGAGGCGTCGCCGGCCGACAGCGTCATCCTCGTCGGTGACGAAGCGACGATCCGCGCGACGGCGGGGCCGCTGCCCGGCAACGTCCGGATCGTCCATGCATCCCAGGTCGTCGCCATGGACGACCACCCGGCGATGGCGATCCGCGAGAAGAAGGACGCGTCGATCCTCGTCGCCTGCGACCTCGTGCGCGACGGATCGGCCGACGCGGTCGTGACGGCCGGCCACACGGGGGCGGCGATGGCCGCCGCCGTCCTGCGGATCGGCCGGCTGCGCGGCGTGGACCGCCCGGCGCTGGCGGTCCAGATGATCGGCCACGGGCGGCCGTTCGTCCTCCTCGACATCGGGGCGAATCCCGACTCCTCGCCCGAGAACCTGTCGCAGTACGCGCAGATGGGCGCGATCTTCGCGGAGCGGGTGCTCGGGGTCGAGCGCCCGCGGGTGGCGCTCCTCTCGATCGGCGAGGAGAAGGGCAAGGGAGACCTGCGGATCCAGCGCGCGACGGAGCTGCTCGACGCCAGCGGCCTCCGCTTCGTCGGCAACATCGAGGGCAAGGACCTCACCGGCGACCACGCGGACGTCGTCGTGTGCGACGCGGTCGTCGGCAACGTCGTCATCAAGTTCTTCGAGGGCCTGTCGGGCTTCATCTTCGACCTGTTCCGGGGCGAGTTCCGGGGCACGCTCCGCGGCCGCCTCGCGTATCTGCTGTTCCGGCCGTCCGTCGCCCGGATCCGTGCGATCTTCGACTACGAGCGGGTCGGCGGCTCGCCACTCCTCGGCGTGCGCGGGGCGGTGATCATCACCCACGGACGGGCACGGCGGCGGATGGTCCGCTACGCGGTCGAGGTCGGCGCGGCGACGGCGCGGACGGGCGTGCCGCGGCTCATCGCCGACGCGCTCGCGGGAACGCCGGAGAGCGTCCCGGCCGCGGAGGCGCAGGAGGCCGTGGTGCCCGCGGAGGCGGACGAGACGCCGGCGTCGGCCACGGAGGCCGGGGCATGAGCGGGCCGACCCTGACGGTGGGCAACGAGGTCATCCGCGAGATGGCGCGCCTCGCGGCGCTCGAGATCCCGGGCGTCCTGCGCGTCGCGCGCACCGGCCCGATCTGGCGCTCCTGGTTCGGGGGCTCGCCGGTGCGCGTCCGGGTCCGC
>JBFKVO010000063.1:0-6235 GCA_041639095.1 Candidatus Limnocylindrales bacterium
CGCCAGGTGTTCCACGAGGTCGAGTGGTCGACGCTGTTCTTCTTCGTCGGTCTGTTCATGCTCGTCGAGGGCGTCGTCCACGTCGGCATCATCCGCAGCCTCGCGGACGGGCTCTTCGCTGCGACCGGCGGCGACCAGACGATCACGACGCTCGGGCTGCTGTGGGTGTCGGGCCTCGCCTCGGGGATCATCGACAACATCCCCTACACTGCCACGATGATTCCGCTCATCCGCCAGCTCGGCGAGAGCGGGCTCAACGTCGAACCGTTGTGGTGGTCGCTGTCGCTGGGGGCGAACTTCGGCGGGAACGCGACGATCATCGGCGCGTCGGCGAACGTCATCGTCGTCAACATCGCCGGCCAGGCCGGTCATCCGATCGGCTTCGGTCGCTTCCTGCGCTACGGCGCGATCATCGTCCTCGAGGCGCTTGCGATCGCCTCGGTCTACGTC
Source organism: Candidatus Limnocylindrales bacterium (assembly GCA_041639095.1). Taxonomy (GTDB): domain Bacteria; phylum Chloroflexota; class Limnocylindria; order Limnocylindrales; family CSP1-4; genus CAKKPP01. Next base: position 451 of record JBFKVO010000063.1, read on the forward strand.
TGGATCCGCTACCTCGTCTGATGCCCGCCAGTCTCTTCTCGCTCATCGCCGTCCCGGCCGAGGTCCCGGCGGCACCGGCTGCCTCCGAGTTGCCGCTGGCGGTCCTCGTCTCCCTGCTCCTCATCCTCGTCGGTGCGAAGCTCGGCGAGGAGGTCGCGCGCCGCCTCGGCCAGCCGGCCGTCATCGGTGAGCTCCTCGGTGGGTTCGTCGTCGGGCCCAATGCGCTCGCCCTCGTGACGCTCGGAGAGACCACGACCGCGTTCGCCGAGATCGGGGTCGTCATCCTCCTCTTCTCGGTCGGTCTCGAGGTGCGCACCGATGACCTCCTCCGGGTCGGCCGGCCGGCGCTCATCACGGCGATCATCGCCATGGTCCTGCCGATCGTGGCCGGCGTCGGGATCATGGCCGTCGCCGGCGAGTCGCTCGGCGCTTCGGCGTTCGTCGGGCTCGCGCTCGCCGCCACGAGCATCGGCATCACCAGCCGCGTCCTCGCCGAGATGAAGGTGCTCGATCGGACGTTCGCGCGCGTCGTGCTCGGGGCCGCCGTCGTGGATGACGTGCTCGCGCTCATCGCGATCGGGATCGTGTCGAGCGCGTCAGAGGGCGACATCACCGCGTCCACCCTCTTCGTCGCGGTCGCCGCGATCGGCCTCGTGGGGCTCGGGTTCGCCGTCGCGCGTCGGGCACGCGGGCTTCCGCGGCACGTGTTCACGTGGCCGCTCTTCGCGGACACGCCGCTCGTGCCGGCCTTCATCGTCATGCTCGCGCTCGCGATCGTCTCGGCCGGCGTCGGCCTCGCGGCGATCATCGGCGCCTTCGTCGCGGGGCTCATCGTCGCCGAGACCGAGGCGCGCGAGGAGCTCGAGCACGAGATCCAGCCGCTCGGCTCGATCTTCACGCCGTTCTTCTTCGGCGTCACGGGCGCCCAGCTGGACCTCGCGCTCCTGCTCGACCCCGCCGTCGCCGGCCTCGCCATCCTCCTCACGATCGCCGGGGTCATCACGAAGGCGCTCGGCGGCATCCTCGGGGCCCGTTCGATCGGTCGCGCGGCGTCGGTCGCCGTCGGGTTCGGGATGGTCCCGCGCGGCGAGGTCGGGATCGTCGTCGCCAACCTCGGGCTCACCGCCGGCCTGCTCGCCGCCGATCTCTTCGGAGCGGTCGTCGTGGCGGTCGTGCTGACGACGGTGATCGCGCCGTACCTGCTCCAGTGGGCGATCCCGCGCGCGATCCAGGAGACGCTCCGGAGCGGTTCCTAGCCGCCGCTTCCGCCCTGGGGGGCCGTGTCGGCCGGAGCTCCACCGGATGCGACCGGTGTCGTTGGTGCGGGTGGCGCGTCGGGCGGGATCTCGCCGAGCGCAGCAGCCGCGGCGAGCTCTGGCGACGGTGGATTCGGGCTGAGCCGACGGAACACGTAGCGGAAGACGTCCCGCCCGGCTGCCGTCACGGGGAGCGCGAGGATCGCCCCGAGGAGCCCCGCGATCGCGCCGCCGATGATCAGCGCGAACATCACCGCGCTCGGGTGGAGCTGGACCGCGTCGCCCTGGATCTTCGGGACGAGGAGGTAGTTCTCGAGCTGCTGGACGACCGTGTACAGGATGAGCGCGGCGATGACGGCCTCGATCCCGGCCGTCGCCGCGAGGAGGACCGCCGGAACGGCCGCGATGATCGGGCCGATGACCGGCAGGAGTTCGAGAACGCCGGCGACGATCGCGAGCAGGAGCGCGAAGCGGCCGAACACGGGATCGACGACATTGCTCAGCAGGAGCAGGCCGCCGAACGTGGCGAGCCCGACCGCGATCCCCAGGATGATCTGGCCGCGGACCCACTGGCCGAAGACCTTGCGCACGATCCCGATGACCTCGCGGATGTCCGCCCGCCACTCGTCGGGGAGGGAGCGCTCGAACGACGCGGCCAGGGACGCGCGGTCCTTGAGGAGGTAGAACGCCCAGACGGGGATGAGGATGTACCCGAACAGGCCGACGACGAACGAGGCGGTGACGTTCACGAACGGGAGCAGGAACGACACGTCGATCTCGGTCAACCGGGTCGCGAGCGTGGCCAGCCAGTCGTCGATCGCCGCCCGCACCTGGGGTGGCAGGTCGAGCCCGCGGTACGTCTCGGACAGGCGGACGAGCTGCTCGTCCAGGCGCTCGATGAGCATCGGCAGGTCCTGCGCGAACGTGCGCACCTGGGCGACGACCGGGCCGACCGTCAGGTTGATCGCCTCGATGACCAGGAACACGACCCCGGCGTACACCCCCAGGATCGCGATCGCCCGGGGGACGCGGAGGCGGTGGAGGAAGTCGACAGCGGGGCTCAGGAGGTAGACGGCGAGCAGCCCGAGGACGAACGGTGCGAGGATCGCCCGGCCGAGGTAGAGGATGTAGACGACGACGACGGCCGCGACCATGACGAGGGCGACCCGCGTCGTCGGCGGGCGCAGGCGCCGGCTCTCGGACGAGACGCGCCGCTCGACGAACGGCGGCGTGATGGAGGCGGGGTGCCCAGCGGGATCCGCGCCGGCCGGTGAAGCCGCGGCGCCGGGCGGCGTCGGCCGACCGGGCTCGGGGGCCCCGACGCGATCGTCCATCGTCCCGCAGACTACCAGACGTGCCGCAGCCGCCAGTCGAGCCCGCCGCCCCGCCTCCCGCGGCGGCGCGCCAGCGCTGGCGGGTCGTGTTCGGTCGCAGCGACGAGGCCGCCACGGAGACGCACCGCGACGTCGTCGAGCGGATCGAGCGCGAGCTCGCGGCGACGGGATTGCCCCTGCTGGCCGACCCGAAGCGGGGCGGCCGTCCCCGCCTCGCGTTCGCCGCTCCGCTGCCGCAGGGGATGGCGGCCGAGCGGGAGGCGTTCGACCTGTGGCTGACCGCCCTCCGGCCGGTCGACGAGGTCCGGCGCGCCATCGTCGGGTCCCTCGCGGACGGCTACCGTCTCATCGAGCTTCACGACGTCTGGCTCGGTGCGCCGGCCCTTGCCGGTGCGGTCCGCGGTGCCGTGTATCGCATCGCGCTCGACGAGACCGAGGGTGCCGACGCGCCGGCCGAAGCGATCGGGGCCGCCTGTCGAGGGCTGCTCGACGCGGCGAGCCTGCCGCGCGTTCGCGAGAAGGGATCGGGTTCGGTCGCCTACGACCTCCGCCCGCTCCTGGAGGATGCCCATCTCGTAGCCGACGCTCCGGAAGGCCCTCGGCTCGAGGTGACCGTCCGCATCGACCCCAGTCGGGGCGCAGGACGCCCGGAGGAGGTCGTCGCCGCCCTGTCCGATGCCCTCGGACGTCCGCTCCGCACGGGCCCGACGCGCCGCGAGCGCCTGCTCGTCGAGGGCGACTGAGCGCGACGCTCATCCCACGGCTCTCACGGATGCAAGGTCGGCGCTCTTCCCGCGCTCGAGCCGCCGCATTGCGCGGATCGGGGATCGGTCGTACACTGCCGCTTCGCGCCTCGATCGGATCGAGGCCGCTCCTCCCTGTCCATCAGGTCGGTGCGTGAACGCGCGACCGACAGCAACGCCCGAGGATCCATGTACGCAGTCATCGAGACCGGCGGGAAGCAGTACCGCGTCGAGGTCGGCACCGAGCTCGAGGTGGAGCTGCTCGACGCCGAGCCGGGTTCCGCGCTCACCCTCGACCGCGTCCTCCTCGTCGCCGACGGCGACGAGGCCGCGATCGGGCGGCCCGTCGTGGACGGCGCCGCCGTCGAGGCCGAGGTCGTCCGCCGGGAGCTCGGGCCGAAGCTGATCAGCTTCAAGTACCGTCCGAAGGCGCGCCGCCGGGTCAAGAAGGGGCACCGCCAGGACCTGACGCTCCTCCGCATCAGCGACATCCGCTACGGTGGGAAGAGCGCCGCCGAGACGGCACGCAAGGCCGCCGACCTCGCCCGCACCGAGCGCCAGCGCCTCGAGGAGGCCGCCGCGAAGCAGGCCGCCGCCGACGCGGCCCTCGCCGCGAAGCTCGCGAAGGCCCGGACGAAGGAGGCGGCCGACGAGGCCCCGGCCGAGGACGGCGAGACCGTCCCGGAGACCAAGCCGAAGACGACCCGCAGCCGGTCGGCGAAGCCGGCCGCGAAGGCCGCTGCCAAGCCGGCCGCGAAGGACGCGGCCGCGAAGCCGGCGACCAGGAAGCCCGCCGCCAAGGCGTCGGCCACGGCCGCCGAGGATGCCGCGGAGGCGGACGCCGACAAGCCGGCCGCACCGAAGCGGACCCGCTCGACGAAGAAGGACGAGTAGACACGATGGCACACAAGAAGGCCGGATCCAGCTCGAAGAACGGCCGCGACTCGGTCGGCCAGCGTCTCGGCGTGAAGGCCGGCGACGGGCAGCTCGTCCCCGCCGGCTCGATCATCGTCCGCCAGCGCGGGATGACGTTCCTGTCCGGGAGCGGCACCGGGCTCGGCCACGACTACACCGTGTTCGCGACCGTGACCGGCCGGGTCAGGTTCGAGCACGCGACGAAGGCGAAGAAGCGCGTCCGCGTCATCGCCGAGGAGCCGGCGGCCGCCGCCGCCGACGCCTGACCCTGGCGGACGAGACGACACCGTAGCCGGTGACCACCGGCGGGCGACGGACCCGCGCGGACGGCACCGGAGGAGCGAACACCGATGAAGGCCGACATCCACCCCACCTATCACACGGCGAAGGTCCACTGCGGCTCGTGCGGCACGGAGTGGGAAGTCGGCTCGACACGCCCGGAGCTCCGCGTCGACGTGTGCGGCAACTGCCACCCGTTCTTCACCGGCAAGCAGACGATCATCGACACCGCCGGCCAGGTCGAGCGGTTCCAGAAGCGCCTCGAGCGGCAGGTCCGCAGCTAGTGCGTCGGCCCGCCGGGCGGAGGGCCATCGACCGCGGACGCGAGACGGCGGGCCACCGGCCCGCCGTCGGCAATCGCGGCTAGACTTCCCGGGATGGCTCGCTTCACGTACGGCGGACAGGCCCTCATCGAGGGCGTCCTGATGCGCGGCCGCGACGCGATCGCCGTCGCCCTGCGCCACCCCGACGGCCGGATCGTGTGGGCCACCGAGCGCCTCGACAGCGGCTTCCACGGTTCGCGCTGGGCGAAGGCGCCGTTCGTGCGCGGGCTCATCGTCCTGTACGAGACCCTCGTCGTCGGCACGCGCTGGCTCGTGCGGAGCGCGTCCGTCGCGGCGTCCGAGGAGGAGGGCGAGGAGCTCGGCCGCGGCGCGATCGCGATCATGCTGCTCATCACGTTCGCGGCGGCGATCGGGATCTTCTTCCTGCTCCCGCTGTTTATCGCGAGCGCCACGACCGGGGACATCGAGAACGACGTCGTCCAGCACCTCGTCGAAGGGCTCGTCCGCGTGGTCATCTTCCTCGGCTACCTGCTGCTCATCGGCCGCGCGCCCGACATCGCCCGCGTCTTCCAGTACCACGGCGCCGAGCACATGACGATCCACGCGCTCGAGGCCGATCGCCCGCTCGTCCCCGACGAGGTCCGCCGCTTCCCGACCGCCCACCCCCGCTGCGGCACGGAGTTCCTCGTCGTCGTCATCGCCCTCTCGATCGTCGCCTTCAGCCTCGTCGGCCGGCAGGAGCCGCTCGTCATGGTCGGCAGCCGGATCCTGCTCATCCCGGTCATCGCGTCCGTCGGCTACGAGATCCTGCGCTGGGGCGCGCGCCACCGCGCCAACGCGTTGGTCCGCGCGATCATGTACCCCGGGATCCTCGTCCAGATGATCACGACCAAGCAGCCGACCGAGGACATGATCGAGGTCGCGATCGTGTCGATGGAGGAGGCCCTGCGCGCCGACGGCGAGGAGCTGCCGGC
>JBFKVO010000064.1:0-6232 GCA_041639095.1 Candidatus Limnocylindrales bacterium
ACATGACGACACCACGACCGGACGACGGGACCCTCGACGTGACCCAGCCGTTCCAGACCGACGACATGGACCCGGCGGGGCAGGCGTCCCCGCCGACCGACATCGACATGCGCGGAGAGATCGGTGACGCCCCGCCGGCCGAGCCGGTCGGGACGCCACGCCGGGCCGGCGGCCTGCGCTGGGGGATCGCCCTCGGCGCGGTCGCGGTCGCGGTCGGCGTCCTCGCCGCAGGAGCGTTCCTGCTCACCGGTCAGGCGCCGACCTCGCGCCTCGCCGGCTGGGCGCCGGTCGGCGCGACGGCCTACGGCGAGGTCCGCCTCGACCTCCCGGGCGATCAGCGCGCACGCCTCGGCGAGTTCCTCGCGCATTTCCCGGGCTTCGCCGACCAGGCGATCCTCGACGACAAGATCGACGAGGCGCTCGACCGGATTGTGTCCGGGGCGACCGAGGGTCGCCAGGACTTCACGAACGACATCAAGCCCTGGTTCGATGGCCAGCTCGCGCTCGCCGTCGAGGCACGGTCCATGGTCGCGGGCAGCGCCGACGAGCACGGCCAGGGCCTCGCGCTCGTCGCGATCACGGATCGGGCGGCGGCGCGTGCCTGGTTCGAGGGGATCGCAGCCGAGGCCGGCATGACGCTCTGGGTGGAGCAGCACGGCACGACCGACCTGCTCGTCGATCCGGACGGGAAGGCCGCCGTCGCCTTCGCCGATGGTGTGATGCTCGCCGGCGACCGGGACTCGGTGACCGCGGCGCTCGACACCGGCGGCCGCTCCGGCCTGCCGGAGTCGCCGACGTTCGCGGCCGCCCGGGCAGCGATGCCCGGCGATCGACTCGCGTTCGGGTTCGTCGACGTCGATGGCGCGATGGCGGCGCTCGAGTCCGCCGCGCCGGACGAGATGTTCGCGCTCCCGCTCGACGGGACGATGCGCGAGCTCCTGCCCGACTGGATGGCGATGGGCCTCCGCGTCGAGGACGACGCGATGGTCGTCGAGGCCGCCTGGCCGCACGTCGAACGTGCCGGCTTCCCGACGACGAACCGGGTCGGGGCCCTCGCCGCGCACGTCCCGGCCTCGACGATCCTGCTCACGGATGCCCGCAGCGTCGGCGAGATGCTCGCCGCCGCGATCGAGCGCGCCCGCCAGGACCCCGAGGCCGCCGCGGGCCTCGCCGAGATCGAGCAGGCGGCCGCCCTCCTCGGCGGTCTCGACGCGCTCGTCGGCTGGATCGGCGACGCAGGGCTCGTGGTCACGAGCGACGGCACGGACATCGGGGGCGGCCTCGTCGTCGTCCCCGCCGACGCGGCCGGCGCACAGCGCATCGCGACCCAGCTCGGGAGCTTCCTCGCGCTGTTCGGCGCCGAAAGCGGGCTCGAGGTCCGCACGGAGCAGCACGCCGGCGCGACGATCACGATCGTCGACCTCGGCGACCTGGGCTCCCTGCTCGGCGGAGCGATCGGCGGTGGGGGCCTCGACGGGATGCCCGTCGCACCGGTCGATGAGGCCACGTCGATCGAGATCGCCTGGACGGTGACGGACGACGTCGTCGTCCTCGCGCTCGGCCCTGACTTCGTCCGGTCCGTGCTCGATGTCTCGCCGGGGACGTCGCTCGCCGACGATCCGCGCTATCGTGCGCTGCTCGACGCGGTGGGCCGCGAGAACGCGGGCTCGATGTTCGTGGATCTCGGGGCGGCCCGCGTCCTCGTCGAGCGCCTGATCGCCACGGAGGGGGGCACCGCGGCGACCGAGTACGAGCGCGACGTGAAGCCGTACGTCGAGGCGTTCGACGCGTGGGTGCAGGCGATCGTCCTCGGCGACGAGGTCGACCGCGCGATCATGCGGGTCACCGTCGACTGACGGGGCCCGCCCAGTCCAGGGAAGCAAGGCGGTCCGCGAAGGCGGCCCGCGAACAGGAGGAGAGCAGGAACGCATGGCAGTCCGCATCAGGTTGACCAGGGTCGGCGCGAAGAAGCAGCCGGCCTATCGGGTCGTCGTCGCCGATTCGCGCAAGGCGCGCGACAGCCGCTCGATCGAGACGATCGGTCACTACAACCCACGCACCGACCCGGTCGAGTTCGCGATCGACGCCGACCGCGCGAAGGCGTGGCTCGACAAGGGCGCCCAGCCGTCGGACACCGTCGCGCGCCTGTTCCGCGCGGCCGGCGTCCTGCCCGCTGCGAAGTAGGAGTCGAGGGATGGCAGCCAAGGAACTCGTCGAATACGTGGCGAAGTCGCTCGTTGACGATCCGGACGCGGTGTCGGTCGAGGTCGTCCAGGACGGCGACGGGACCGTCATCGAGCTCCACGTCGCGGAGGACGACATGGGCAAGGTGATCGGCCGGAACGGGAGCGTCGCGAAGGCGCTTCGCACGCTGCTCAAGGTCATCTCGGCGCGCGACGGGGAGCCGGTCTCGCTCGAGATCGTCTAGCGGGGCGCGCGTGGCCGGCGAGGTCGGCGAGCGGCTCGTCGTGGCGCTCGTCCGCGGTGTCCATGGGCTGCGCGGCGACGTCCGCGTGGAGGTGCTGACGGACGACCCGGAGCGCCGCTTCGCGCCGGGCTCCGTGCTCCACCGTGAGGGAGACACGGCGCCGCTCACGGTGGCGGCGTCGACGGCCATCGTCGACGGCCCCGGCTGGCGGGTGCGCTTCCGGGAGGTCGCGGACCGGACGGTCGCGGACACCCTGCGCGGGGTGTATCTCGAGGTGGAGCTGGGCCCGGACGACGTGCTCGAGGAGGGCGCCGTCTACTGGCACGAGCTCATCGGGGTACCGGTGACGGCCCCCGACGGAACGGCGCTCGGGACGGTCCACGACGTGTACCAGGTCGGCACGACGGAGACGGTGATCGTGCGCGGCGGGCCTCCCGGGGAGTTCGACGTCCCCCTCGTCCGCCCCCTCGTCCTCGAGTTCGAACCGCGAGCGGGACGGATCGTCGTCGACCCGGAGGCGCTCGATCTCGCGGGCGAGGCCACGGCGCACGATGCGGGGTGCCGGCCGAAGGCGCCGCGCCGCCGACCGGGCAGCCGGCGACGTCGCAGTGGGACCGCGGACGCCGGCGCCGCGTCGGGCTGACCCCATGGAGATCGACGTCGTCGCACTCTTCCCGGAGATCGTGGACGGGCCGCTCCGCGAGAGCATCCCGGGTCGGATCCGCGAACGCGGGATCGCGCAGATCAGGACGCACGACCTGCGCCGCTGGGGCCTCGGCCGCCACCGCTCGGTGGACGACGCGCCGTACGGCGGGGGAGCGGGCATGGTCCTCCGTCCCGAGCCGGTGGCGGAGGCGATCGATGCCCTCCGTCGCCCGGGATCGACGGTCGTCCTCCTCGACCCCGGCGGACGCCGGTTCGATCACCAGCTGGCGCGCGAGCTCGCGGGTCGCGACCATCTCGTGCTCGTCTGCCCGCGCTACGAGGGGATCGACGATCGCATCCGCGACGTCGTCGATCTCGAGGTCTCCGTCGGCGACTTCGTGCTGTCCGGCGGCGAGATCGCGGCGCTCGTCATCGTGGACGCGATCCTCCGCCTCCTGCCCGGGGCGATCGACGATGCCTCGACCGCGGAGGAGTCGTTCGCCGACGGCCTGCTCGAGTACCCGCAGTTCACCCGCCCCGCGTCGTTCCGCGGTCGCGACGTGCCGGCGATCCTGACATCGGGCGATCACGGCGCCGTCCGGCGCTGGCGCCACGAGCGCGCCCTCGAACGGACGGCGCGGTCGCGACCGGACCTCCTCGAGGGACGGGCGCTCACCGACGAGGAGCGGCGAGTCGTCGAGGCGGCGCGGCAGCCTGCCGACACGGATCCCGCCGGTCCCGCCCCAGGCGGCGACGTCGAGCCGTCGTGAGGCGGCGCCGTCCCGCCCGGACGCGCGGCCGCACCGTGCTATACTCCGCGCTCGTCGCGTCAGCGCGACCTTCCACCGTCCATCGCCGCAGCCTCGCGCTGCCGCTCGCAGCTCAGGGACCCATGCCGTGAACGTGCTCGACGAGGTCGTCGCCGACCAGCTCAGAACCGACCTTCCGGACCTCGCGACCGGCGACACCGTGCGCGTGTCGGCCAAGGTCGTCGAGGGCAATCGCGAGCGGATCCAGGTCTTCGAGGGAACGGTGATGCGCCTCCGCGGCGGCGGGATCACGCGGTCGATCACGGTGCGCCGCCTCGCGAGCGGGGTCGGTGTCGAGCGGACGTTCAAGATCCACAGCCCGCGCATCGACAAGATCGAGGTCGTTCGCCACGGCCAGGCACGGCGGGCGCAGCTGTACTTCCTCCGCGACCGCGTCGGCAAGGCCGCCACGCTCCGGGAGCGTCGCCCGAAGGGCTGACCCGGCCGCGCGGACCCGACGAACGGCTTCGCCCGCCGCCGCCCGACGCGGCGGCGACCATCACTGCCGCCGGCCGCGCTACCCTTGGCGCATGGCGCCGACGGTCCCGAGCCTTCGCCATGAACGGTCGCTCTGGCGGGAGGGCCTGACCCGCGTGGCGGGCGTCGACGAGGTCGGCGTCGCCCCCACCTGCGGCGCCGTCGTCGCGGCGGCGGTCATCATGCGCCCGAACGGCCACCGGATCCGCGGCGTGCGCGATTCGAAGACCCTCAGTGCCGCCCAGCGCGAGCGCCTGGCGCCGATCGTCCGTGCCCGCGCGCTGGCGATCGGGATCGGGGCCGCGTCGGTCGCCGAGATCGATCGGCTGAACATCTACCACGCGACGCATCTCGCGATGCGCCGGGCGATCGCCCGCCTCGGCGGCCACGAGCACGTGCTCGTCGACGGCAATCGCATCGCCGGCTTCGAGGCCGAGGTCGGCCCGTACACGGCGATCGTGGACGGTGACGCCCGCTGCCACGCGATCGCCTGCGCCTCGATCGTCGCCAAGGTCGTGCGCGACCGGATGATGGCGCTCCTCGCCGCGCGCTACCCGGGCTACGGCTGGGAGCGGAACCAGGGCTACGCCACGCGCGAGCACCGGGCGGCGATCCGCCGCCTCGGCCTGACGCCCTTCCACCGCCGGAGCTTCCTCGCGCTCCAGCGGACGCTGGCCGGCGATCAGCTCGGGTTCGACCTGTTCGAGGAGGCCCTCGCGGACGCCGACCCGGACGGGATGCTCGACTCCGACGGCGCCGTCGCGACGTCACCGGTCGCCGGGTCCGACGACCTGCGGGAGCCGGTGCTGAGCCGAGGCTGATCTCCGAGCGCCTCAGCCGCCGATGTCGGCGCGGTCGGTGATGAGCGCCGCCGCCGCGATCGACCCGACGAGCCACGCGACGACGAGCGCGATCGCCAGGTTCGGATCCTCGAGCTGTGCCGTCTGCCCATCGACCGCGACCGCTCCGCCCGAGATCACCGCGGTCGCGACGTGGAACGGCAGGTACTGGACCTGGTCGGGCAGGAAGATCGTCGCGAACTGCTCCGCGAAATAGACCCCGATCCCGACCGCGACGCCCGCGATCTGGCTGCGCGCGACGGTCGCGATCGCGAACCCGATCGCCCCTTGCATGACGAGGGCCGTCGTCCCGCGCGCGAGCTGCTCGGGGAGCATCCCGAGGGCCTCGGGGTCGCCGAGGCCGTCGGCCGGGATCCCGGCGATGCCGGCCCCGATGAGGGCGGCCACGATCCCGAGCGCGAAGGCGACGAGCAGCCCGATCGCGAGCAGGAGCGCGATCGAGGCGAACGTCATGAGCACGTACCAGACGCGGCTCTCCCCGCGCGCGATCGCCACCTTGAGCGTTCCCCAGCTCCACTCCGATCCGGCGACCGCGGCGGCATAGACGACGGCGAGAAGCCCGCCGAGCCCGAGGATGAACGAGAGGATGAAGTCGTACGCGCCGGGAAACGTCAGGAGGAGGCGCGCGCCCGCCTGGGCGTCCGGATCGGGGACCTGGCGGCTGCTCGTGCCGACCGCGACGAACACGAGGAACACCAGCGCCACCGTGAGCAGCAGGGTGACCCACGACGCGGGTCGCCGGACGAGCTTCCGGGCGCCAGAGATGAACAGCCTCACTCGACGGGCCCTCCGAGGCCCGGCGGCCGCGGCGCGTCGTCGGCCCGCGCCGGGTCGATCCGGATCGTGAGCCAGCCGTGACCGTCGCCACCCTCGACGGCGGCCCCGCTCAGGCGCTCGAGGATCCGGGCGGCCGCGGGTCGCTCCTCGGGCGTCACGCGGATCCGGAGGGCGCCCTCGGTCGCAAGGAGCGTCGCGATCGCGCCCTCGCGCACGAGCCGCCCGCGAGCGACGAT
>JBFKVO010000065.1:0-6182 GCA_041639095.1 Candidatus Limnocylindrales bacterium
AGGAGCGGGCGGTCGAGCGTGCCCTTCACGCGCTGCTCGATGATGCCCATCGCCACGAGGATCAGGTAGCTGAAGACCATCGTCGACGCGTGCGCCCCGACGACGTCCGCATCGGCACCGAAGATCCGGGTCCCCGTCGCCAGCTGCACCTGGAGCAGGACGCCGATCACGCCGCCGTAGAAGAACGACGTGAGCCCGAGCGCGACCGCGAGCACTGGGAGCGAGCGGTCCGCCATCGCGCGCTGCCAGCCCCACACGAGCAGCCAGAGCATCGCAAGCAGGAGCAGGACGCCCGTGACCGCCCGCGCCTCGAGGCTGCCCGAGTAGAACGCGAGCACGTAGACCGGCACGAGGATCGCGAACGCCCAGGTCATCAGCCGGTTCGCCGATCGCGTCAGCCAGAGCGCGGACGCGATGACCGCCAGGCTCAGCCAGCCGAGCGTCCCGGCATGGACGTGCGTCAGGAGCTGGTTTCGGTCGAACTCGTACAGATCGAGTCCGTTGACGATCCCGATGACGATCGTCACGAGGAAGAGTGCGAGCGCCACGAGGAACAGGGTGCGTACCTGCCGGCCGAGATCGCCGGCAGCCGCCATCGACATGTGATCTCCCTCCTTCACCTCCGTCCCCGCACGCCGGACGCAGGCGGGGGACGGGCCATGGTAGTCACGTCGTCCACCGCGCCGCAGGCCGCTCCCGTCACCCCGGAAGGGGTGCCGCTACCCGATAATCCGCCCGTGAGCACCTCGAAGGTCGCGACGATGCGCGACGCGATCGCCGACCTCGTCCGCGACGGCGACACCGTCGCGATCGAGGGCTTCACCCACCTCATCTCGTTCGCGGCCGGTCACGAGATCGTCCGCCAGCGCAAGCGCGACCTGACGCTCGCGCGCCTGACGCCGGACGTCATCTACGACCAGATGGTCGCCGGCGGGGTCGCCCGCAAGCTCATCTTCTCGTGGCTCGGGAACCCCGGGGTCGGCGGCCTCGGGGCGATCCGGCGGCGGATCGAGGCGGGGCCGGTCGCCGCGTCCGGCGAGCCGGCGCTCGAGGTCGAGGAGTACAGCCACTACGGGATGGTCGGGCGCTACACGGCCGGCGCGACGAACCTCCCGTTCTTCCCGATCCGGAGCTACTTCGAGACCGACCTGCCGAAGGCGAACCCGCTCATCCGATCGATCGAATCGCCCTACGGCGACGGGGTCGTCTACGCGGTCCCGCCGCTCAAGCCGGACGTGACGATCGTCCACGCGCAGCGCGCGTCGGCCGCGGGCGACACCCAGGTCTGGGGCCTGCTCGGCTGCCAGAAGGAGGCCGCGTTCGCCGCCGACCGCGTGATCGTCGTCATCGAGGAGCTCGTGGACGAGGCGGTCATCCGGGCCGACCCGAACCGGACGATCATCCCGGGCCTCATCGTGGACGCCGTCGTCGTCGAGCCGTTCGGGGCCCACCCGAGCTACGTGCAGGGCGTCTACGACCGCGACAACCGCTTCTATCTCGACTGGGACCCGATCTCGCGCGACGAGGCGGCCACCCAGGCCTGGCTCGACGAGTGGGTCCACGGGGTGTCGGGCCGGGCCGACTACGTCGAGAAGCTCGGCGCGGAGCGCGTGGCGTCCCTCCGGCCGGGCCCGGCTCCGTCGGGGATCGTCGACTACGGGGACTACCGGTGAGCGCCGACCCGATCGGCAACGGGCGCCGCGACGGCCTCGGGTTCAGCCAGTCCGAGATGATGATCGTCGCGGCCGCGCGCGAGCTCGCCGGGCAGCGCGTCTGCTTCGTCGGCGTGGGCCTCCCGAACATCGCGGTCAACCTCGCACAACGCACGGTCGCGCCCGATCTCGAGCTCGTCTACGAGGCCGGGGTGTTCGGCGCCCGGCCCGCCCGCCTGCCGCTGAGCATCGGCGACCCCACGATCGTGACCGGCGCGACCGCGGTCACGAGCATGGCCGAGCTGTTCGGCTTCTACCTGCAGGGCGGGCTCATCGACGTCGGGTTCCTGGGCGCCGCCCAGATCGACCGGTTCGGGAACATCAACACGACGGTCATCGGCGACTACGCGAGCCCGAAGACGCGGCTCCCCGGGTCGGGCGGCGCGTGCGAGATCGCGATCAACGCGCGCGAGGTGTTCATCATCATGCGCCAGTCCGCCCGCTCGTTCGTGGAGCGGATCGACTTCCGGACGTCGGCCGGGAACCTCGGCGGGGCGGAGGACGCGGCGCGGATCCGGCGCGAGCAGGGCTGGCTCGGACGCGGCCCGTCGGTGGTCGTGACCGACCTCGGGATCTGGCACTTCGGGGACGACGGCGAGATGCGCCTCGATTCGCTCCATCCCGGGGCGACGCTCGAACAGGTCCGCGCGACGATCGGCTGGGAGCCGCGGATCGCGGACGACCTCGCCACGACCCCGCCGCCGACCGACGAGGAGCTGCGGCTCATCCGGGTCGAGCTCGACCCGGGCGGCGCCTACACGAAGTAAGCGGCGCGCACCGCTGCGCCGGTCGGGTCCTGTTGCTGCCGGTCTCCGCGTCAGCTCGGGGTCGCGGCCCGGACGACCATCACCGGGCAGGTCGCATGACGGACGACGTGGTCCGACACGCTGCCGATGAGGAACCGTCCGACGGCGCCGCGGCCGCGGCTGCCGACGACGATGAGGTCGGCGCCCTCCGCCGTGGACGCGTCGACGATCGCCTCGCCCGGATCGCCCTCCCAGACGAGGAACGTCACCTCCGCGCCGACGCGCCGGCCACGGGCGACGAGCTCCTGCGCGGCCGCCTCGCGCCGCTCGCGGATCTGGTCCACGCGGGCCTCGGTCTTCGACCCGGGCCGGCGCTGGCCGGGATCGATCACCGACACGACGAGCAGGCGCGCCGCGAGCGCCGAGGCGAGGCCGAGGGCCTCGGTCGTCGCCGGCTCGGACGCCTGCTGCAGGTCGGTCGCGAGCAGGATCGTCCGGATCCGACCGGGCGACCGGCTCGTCGCGGCCGTCATCGGACCGCTCACCGCTGCCGTCTCAGGACTCCTGGACGACGAGCGCCGTCACCATGCCGAACATCCCGTCCCGTCCCTCGACGTGCTGGAGGACGTGGCAGTGGAACGCCCACGCCCCGGGGTTGTCGCAGTCGATGACGACGTCCCAGCGCTCCCCGGGGTTCACGCCCAGGGTGTCACACGTGAACGCGGCCGACCCGAGGGGGAAGCCGTCGCGCGCGACGACCCGCATCGCCATCCCGTGGAGATGCCACGGGTGCATCATGTTCCCCTCGTTCATGAAGCGGATGGCGATCTTCTCGCCGACCTTCGCGACGATCGGCGCGGTGGCGGGGAAGCCGCGGCCGTTGATCGTGAACCCCCCGAGCGCGTCGTTCGAGATCCAGATGATGTCCTGGGTCACGCCGTAGAGGGCGTCGTATCGCTGCGCTGGATCGCGCGGCTGGACGATGAACGCACCCAGGAGGCCGCGCCCGACCTGGTCGGTCGCGTTGTGGTGCGAGTGGTACATGTGCGAGCCGGCCGGCCGCGCGACGAACTCGTAACTGAACGTCTCTCCGGGCTTGATCGGGTCCTGGGTGACGTGCGGGACGCCGTCCATCGGGTTCGGCAGGAACTGGCCGTGGAAGTGGATGCCGGTCGTCTCGTCGAGGTTGTTGGTGAAGTTCGCGCGGATGCGGTCGCCCTCGACGACTTCGAGCCGCGGCCCCGGCCATGTCCCGTTGAAGCCCAGCGCCGCCAGCGGGTCTTTGGTCGCGTCGATCCGATGCTCGATCTCGTCGATCGTCATGTCGTAGACCTTGACGCCGTCGACGAGCCGTGGCTCGAGCGGCTGGTTCCCGTAGCCGGGCACCTCCTGCCACTCGCCGCCGAGGAAGCGCTGGACGCGCTCGAGGGCGATCGCGTCATGGTCGGGCTCCGCAGTCGCGCCCGGCGACGGGGCCATCGTGTGGCCCGGTTCGCCCGAGGGCGCGGCGGAGGGTGCTGCGGTGGGCGCGGGCGTCGGGCCCGCTCCGTCGGGGGCCGCCGTCGGGGCGAAGGTCCAGCCCTGGGGCTGGGCGGCCGGTGCGCAGGCGGCGACGCCGACCGCGACGAGTCCGCCGCCGGCCGCGGCGGCCGTTCGCAGGAACCCGCGCCGGCTGAGGCCGGACCCGTCAGGGTCGCCGGCGTGCGGTCCCGCAGCCGGCGGATCGCCGGCCGCCGAGGGGAGGACGCCTGGGACGGTGGACAGGTGATCCTGCCGAAGCTCGCTCATGCGGCGTATGGTCGTCAGCCGGGCGTCCGGCCGACAGTGACCAGTGGCCCGTTGTCGTGGGGCCGCGTGGACCGTGGTGGTCACGCTACTCTCTCGCCATGCCCGAGGACGCCCCGACACCTCCTGGCGCGGATCGCGCCTCAGACCACGATGCGTGGTCGATGCCGGGCCGTGCCCTCGAGGCGCTCGACGCAGCTACGCGCGGCATCGCGGGCGTCCTCGACGTCGATCGCGTGCTCCAGCTCATCGTCGACCGCGTCCGCGACCTTGCCGAGGCGCGCTACGCGGCGCTCGGGATCGTCGACGAGTTCGGGCGGATCGAGCGCTTCGTCACGAGCGGGATCAGCGACGAGGCGCGGGCCGCGATCGGCGCGCCGCCGCGCGGCCACGGCCTGCTCGGGCTGATCATCCGGGAGGGCCGGCCGTACCGCATCCCCGACATCGGCGCGCATGCGCACTCGTACGGTTTCCCGGCTCACCACCCGTCGATGACCTCGTTCCTGGGAGTTCCGGTCACGGTCAAGGGTCGCTCCGTCGGCAACCTCTACCTGACCGACAAGCATGGTGCGGTCGAGTTCTCGGCCGCCGACCAGCGGCTCGTCGAGATGTTCGCCCGACACGCGGGGATCGCGATCGACAACGCCCGCCTCCACGCGCGTGTCCAGCAGCTCGCGATCATCGAGGAGCGCGAACGGATCGGCAAGGACCTCCACGACGGGATCATCCAGGGTCTCTACGGGGTCGCTCTCTCGCTCGAGGACGTGCCCGAGATCATGGCCGAGGATCCGGACGACGCCGTCTCGCGCGTGGACCGGGCGATCGACGGCCTGAATGCCGCGATCCGCGACATCCGGAACTTCATCGTCGGGCTCGGACCGGAGGCGGCCGCAGCTGGCGGTCTCGCTGTCGGGCTCGCGGCGCTCGCCGACGAACTCGTCCTCAACACGACGATCGACGTCGAGACCATCCTGCCGGAGCACGGCGAGCTCGAGGACGGTCTCGACGAGGACGCGGTGGGCCAGTACCTGCTCATCGCGCGCGAGGCCCTGAGCAACGTGGCGCGCCACTCCGGGGCGACGCGCGCGAGCGTGCGCTTCCTCGCCGATGGCGGCCGCCTGCTGCTGATCGTCGCGGACAACGGGCGTGGTTTCGACCCCGGGCGCGAGCGCGGCTCGGGGCATCTCGGGCTCGTGAACATCGTCCATCGCGCGGAGGCGGTCGGCGCGACCGTCACGATCGACTCCGAGATCGGGGCCGGGACCCGTATCATCGTCGCGCGACCGCTCGCCGCCGGGCCAGCCGCCGACCCGGTCGCGGCACAGGAGATCGACCGACCGTGACCGACGCGTCCCCCCGGCCAACGCTGCGCCTCCTCGTCGTCGACGACCACGAGGTGGTCCGCCAGGGTCTCGTCGCGCTGCTCGACCGTCGCGAGGGGTTCCAGGTCGTCGCCGAGGCGGGGTCCGTCGCCGAGGCGATCGACCAGGCGGAGCGCTTCCAGCCCGACCTGGTGATCATGGACGTCCGCCTCCCCGACGGCTCAGGGATCGAGGCGTGTCGCGAGATCCGCGAGCGCCGTCCCGAGACGCGGATCGTCATGCTCACGTCCTACCCGGACGAGGAGGCGGTCCTGTCGGCGATCGTGGCAGGCGCGTCCGGGTATCTCCTCAAGCAGGTGCGGGCTCGGGACCTCGTCTCGGCGCTCGAGGCCGTCGGCCGGGGCGAGTCGCTCCTCGACCCGGCCGTCACCGAGAAGGTCCTCGAGCGGGTGCGCCGGATCGCGACCGGGACATACACGGACGAGCTCGCGCAGCTCACCGCCCAGGAGCAGAAGATCCTGCTCCTCGTCGCCGAGGGGAAGACGAACAAGGAGATCGCCGCAGAGATCTTCCTGTCCGACAAAACCGTGAAGAACTACGTCAGCTCGATCCTCTCG
>JBFKVO010000066.1:0-6155 GCA_041639095.1 Candidatus Limnocylindrales bacterium
GAGACGATGATGATGGAGGACAAGATCTTCCAGGTCCTCGTGCCGATGGAGGACGAGATCGAGATCCGCCAGGGCCAGCGCCACACCGTCCAGAAGAAGGTGTACCCGGGCTACGTCCTCGTGGAGATGGTCCTCGATCCGGACAGCTGGTACGTCGTCCGCAACACGCCGGGTGTCACGAGCTTCGTCGGCGGCGCCAACATCCCCGGCGTCCGCAGCGAGCCGATCCCGCTCGACGAGACCGAGGTCAAGCAGATCCTGCGCCACATGGGCGTGGAGACGCCGAAGTACCGCGTGGCATTCACGAAGGGCCAGAGCGTCCGGGTGACCGACGGGCCGTTCGCCGAGTTCATCGGCACGGTCGAGGAGGTCAACCCGGAGCGCAACAAGGTGAAGGTCCTCGTGAGCATCTTCGGCCGCGAGACGCCGGTCGAGCTCGACTTCCTCCAGGTCGAGAAGCTCTAGGAAAGGAACGACCGCTCCGTGGCCAAGAAGATCCGCATCGTGCTCACGCTCCAGCTGCCCGCCGGGGCGGCGACGCCCGCGCCGCCGGTCGGCACGGCGCTGGGCCCGCACGGCATCAACATCGTCGAGTTCACGAAGTCCTACAACGAGAAGACCGCCGACAAGCGCGGCCAGGTGATCCCGGCCCAGATCACGATCTACGAGGATCGCTCGTTCACGTTCATCCTCAAGACGCCGCCCGCCGCGGACCTCCTGCGCAAGGCGGCCGGCCTCGAGAAGGGCTCGGGCGAGGCGAAGCGGACGATGGTCGGCCGCGTCAGCCGCGACCAGCTGCGCGAGATCGCGGCGATCAAGATGACCGACCTCAACGCGAACGACATCGAGGCGGCGGCGCGGCAGATCGAGGGCACCGCCCGGAGCATGGGCATCGACGTCGTCGGCTGAGCCGACCGCGAGCCGGCGGCGCGAATCCCGCCGGACGCCCACCCCGCGACAAGGGGGAGGTCGGGCATGGACCGACCGACAGGAGAACCAATCGATGGCTCGACACGGCAAGAAGTACCGCGACGCGGCCGCGCTCGTCGACCGCGCCCAGACGTACGGCCCGGCCGAGGCGGCGGAGCTCGTGAAGCAGACCTCCACGGTCGCGTTCGACGCGACGATCGAGGCACACCTGAAGCTCGGCGTGGACCCCCGCCACGCGGATCAGATGGTGCGCGGCACGGTCGTGCTCCCGGGCGGGACGGGCAAGACGGTCCGCGTCGCGGTGTTCGCCCAGGGCGAGAAGGCCCAGGAGGCGCTCCGGGCGGGCGCGGACGAGGTGGGCGGCGACGACCTCGCGAAGAAGGTCGAGGCCGGCTGGCTGGAGTTCGACGTCGCGCTCGCGACGCCTGACATGATGGGCGTCGTCGGTCGCCTCGGGAAGATCCTCGGGCGGCGCGGGCTCATGCCGAACCCGAAGGCGGGCACGATCACGTTCGATCTCGAGCGCGCGATCAAGGAGGTCAAGGGCGGCCGGATCGAGTTCAAGCTCGACAAGAGCGCGATCGTCCACGTCCCGATCGGGCGGGTGAGCTTCGAGGCCGACGCGATCGTCGCGAACCTCGCTGCGCTCGTCGACGCGGTGAATCGCGCGAAGCCGTCGGGTGCCAAGGGCCAGTACCTCAAGGGCCTGACGATCGCCAGCACGATGGGCCCGGGCATCCGCGTGGACGTCCCCGCGGTGCTCGCGGCCGCCGCCGCGGCCTAGCCGCTCGCCGGCGGGCGACCCCCGCCACACCAGACGCGGCGACGGTCGAGAGACGCGTCGCCTGAACCAGAAGACGGACCGCCGAAGACAGCCTGCGCCCGCGGGCCGCCGCTCCAGTGATGGGACGACGGCCGGGGCTTGATCCATCGGACCGGACGGCGTCGCAGGACGCCGGGACGCCGATGAGCACGCCGAGGCAGGGATCGACTCCGCTCCACCCGCGCGGTGGGCGCGACCCCTGCGGTCATGGCATCGCCTCCGGGCGACCGTCGCAGGGGCGTCCCGGGCCTCCGGGACCGGACGCTCGCCGCCGCGCGCCGGTCGCGCGCCCTAGACAGGAGGGCCCCATGCCCACCGAGGCCAAGCGCGAGACGATCGCCGAGCTGCGCGAGGAGATCGCGCGAAGCCGGACGCTCGTCGTCTCCGAGTACCGCGGCCTCAAGGTCAAGGAGATCGCCGAGATCCGGCGCGCCCTGCGCAAGCAGGACGTCAACTATCGCGTCATCAAGAACCGCCTGATGCGGATCGCAGCCGAGGATTCGGTCGGGGAGGCGCTCAGTCCGCTCCTGACCGGCCCGACCGCGATCGCGTTCGGCAATGACGAGGCGGCCACGGCGAAGGCCGTGCTCGACGCCACGCGCCCGTACAAGCCCGTGCGGATCACGGGCGCCGTGCTGGGCGACCGGGCGATCGACGCGGCCGCGGTCGTGACCCTGGCCAGCCTCCCCGCCCGGGAGGTCCTGTTGGCGAAGCTTGCCGGGGCGATCCAGTCGCCGACGGCGACGCTCGCCGGCCTCCTCGGCGCGAACCTGCGCAACCTGGGCAGCGCCCTCGCGCAGGTCCGCGACCGGAAGGCCCAGGCCGAGGGCTAGCACCGGACCGCACCGGCGCGCGCGACCGCGCGTCGCCACCGACGACCACGAACCTGCCGGGTCGGCCCGGCGCCACTTCACGAGGAGAACACGATCCCATGGCGACGATCACCCAGGACGACCTGCTCGAAGCGATCGACAAGATGACGGTCCTCGAGCTGTCCGAGTTCATCAAGCGCTTCGAGGAGCGCTACGGCGTCACCGCCGCCGCCCCGGTCGCGGTCGCCGCGGCCCCGGTCGCGGCCGCCGACGGCGCGGCAGCGGCCGCGGCCACCGAGGAGCAGACCGAGTTCAGCGCCGTCCTCGCCGAGGTCGGCCCCAACAAGATCCCGGTGATCAAGGTGGTCCGCGAGCTGACGGGCCTCGGCCTCAAGGAGGCCAAGGATCTCGTCGACGCGGCGCCCAAGCCGGTCAAGGAAGGCGTCACGCGCGAGGAGGCCGAGAAGGTCAAGGCCGCCCTCGAGGAGCAGGGCGCCAAGGTCGAGATCAAGTAGCCACGGGCTCCCGCGACGTCCATCGGGGATCCCGCCGGGCGGCGGCTTCGGCCGCCGCCCCGTTTGACATGGGCCGCGAACGCGGTATCCTACTCCTTCTGTGAGCGCGGCCTTCCCGAACCCTTCTCTCCTCCGCCAAGGAGCGGTCGTTCATGCTGTCTTCCGCTGATTCGTCGACCCTGGTCGCCCCTGCCGTCCGCAAGCGGTACGCGCGGATCCCCGAGGTCCTGCCGATCCCGAACCTGATCGAGCTCCAGCTGGATTCGTTCCGCTGGTTCATCGAGAAGGGGCTGCGCGAGCTGTTCGACGAGATCAGCCCGATCAAGGACTTCACCGGCAAGGTGATGGAGCTCCAGTTCCTCGACTACGAGTTCGGCACGCCGAAGTACTCGGAGGAGGAGTCGCGGACGAAGGACCTGACGTTCAGCAAGCCGCTCTACGTCAACGTCGAGCTCACGATCAAGGAGACCGGCGAGATCCAGCGCCAGCGCGTCTACATGGGCGATTACCCGTGGATGACCGACCAGGGCACGTTCGTCATCAACGGCGCGGAGCGCGTCGTCGTCAGCCAGCTCGTCCGCTCGCCGGGCGTGTACTACAGCGAGGCCGAGGATCCGACGACGGGCCGGATGCTCTTCTCCGCGAAGGTCATCCCGAACCGCGGCGCGTGGCTCGAGTTCGAGACGAACAACAAGGACCAGCTCTGGGTGAAGGTGGATCGCAAGCGCAAGATCGCGGCGACCACCCTGCTCCGCGCGGTGGGCTACGAGCAGAACGATGAGATCGCCGCCCTGTTCGCGGCCATCGACGTCGATCCCGAGCACCCGTATGTCGCCCAGACCCTCGACAAGGACCTGACGCACACCCAGGCCGAGGCCCTCATCGAGGTCTACAAGAAGCTCCGCCCGGGCGACCCGCCCACCGGCGACAACGCCCGCCAGCTCGTCGAGAGCCTCTTCTTCAACTTCCGCCGCTACGACCTTGGGCGGGTCGGCCGCTACAAGTTCAACCGCAAGCTCGACGGCGTCGCCGGCCGGCTGGGCATCGAGCTGCCCGTCGACGGGCGCACGATCACCCGCGAGGACATCGCGGCGATCGTCGGACACCTCATCGAGTGCAACCGCGGGCTGCATCCCAAGGACGACATCGACCACCTCGGCAACCGCCGGATCCGCGCCAATGGCGAGCTGATCCAGAACGCCTTCCGGATCGGCCTGCTGCGCATGGAGCGCGTCGTCCGCGAGCGGATGACGATCCAGGAGATCGACAAGGCCACCCCGAACGCGCTCATCAACATCCGCCCGGTCGTGGCGGCGATGAAGGAGTTCTTCGGCGGGAGCCAGCTCTCGCAGTTCATGGACCAGACGAACCCGCTCGCCGAGCTGACCTCGAAGCGCCGCCTCTCGGCGCTCGGCCCGGGCGGCCTCTCGCGCGAGCGGGCCGGCTTCGACGTCCGCGACGTCCACCACAGCCACTACGGCCGGATCTGCCCGATCGAGACGCCCGAGGGTCCGAACATCGGCCTCATCGGCTCGCTCGCGACGTACGGCCGGATCAACAGCTACGGGTTCATCGAGACGCCGTACCGCCGCGTGAAGCGCACCGTCGCCTTCGACGACGCCGACGCGACGAGCTACGAGGCGGGAACCGACCTCGTCTCCAAGGACGGCACGGTCGTCCTCAAGAAGGGGGCGCGGATCAACGCGGCGGCCGTCACCGAGCTCAAGAAGCAGAAGGCGCGCGCCTTCCCGATCAAGCCGGTCGTCACCGACCAGATCGAGTACCTGCCGGCCGACGAGGAGGAGGAGCACGTCGTCGCCCAGGCGAACGCCACCCTCGACGAAGGCGGCCACTTCACCGAGGAGCGCATCCCGAGCCGCTTCCGCGACCAGTTCCCGGAGGCGCGCCCGGACCAGATCGAGTACATGGACGTGAGCCCCAAGCAGGTCGTGTCCGTGGCGACCGCGCTCATCCCGTTCCTCGAGCACGACGACGCGAACCGCGCCCTCATGGGCTCGAACATGCAGCGTCAGGCCGTGCCGCTCCTCGAGCCCGAGGCGCCGATCGTCGGGACCGGCATGGAGGAGCGCGCTGCGCGCGACTCCGGGCAGGTCGTCGTCGCGACCCGCCCGGGTGTCGTGACCAGCGTCACCGCCGAGCGGATCCAGGTCGAGACCGACGTAGGCGACCTCGACGAGTACCGGCTCCTGAAGTTCGTGCGCAGCAACCAGGGCACGTGCATCAACCACCGCCCGATCGTCGTCGTCGGCGACCGGGTCGCCGAACGCCAGCCGCTCGCCGATTCGTCGTCGACGGATCGTGGCGAGCTCGCGCTGGGGCGCAACGTCCTCGTCGCGTTCATGAGCTGGGAGGGCGGCAACTACGAGGACGCGATCGTCATCAGCGACCGCCTCGTCCGCGACGACCTGTTCACGAGCATCCACATCGAGAAGCACGAGATCGAGTCGCGCGACACGAAGCTCGGCCCCGAGGAGATCACGCGGGACATCCCGAACGTCGGCGAAGAGTCGCTCAAGGACCTCGACGAGGAGGGCATCGTCTACATCGGCGCCGAGGTCCGGCCCGGCGACATCCTCGTGGGCAAGATCACCCCGAAGGGCGAGACGGAGCTGACCGCCGAGGAGCGCCTCCTGCGCGCGATCTTCGGCGAGAAGGCGCGCGAGGTGAAGGACAGCTCGCTCCGCCTGCCGCACGGCGAGCGGGGCAAGGTCGTGGAGGTCCGCGAGTTCCGGCGTGAGCTCAACGACGACCTCCAGCCCGGCGTCAACCGGCTCGTCCGCGTGTCCGTCGCCCAGAAGCGCAAGATCAGCGTCGGCGACAAGATGGCCGGCCGCCACGGGAACAAGGGCGTGATCGCGAAGATCCTGCCCCAGGAGGACATGCCGTTCCTGCCCGACGGGACGCCCGTCGACATCATCCTGAACCCGCTCGGCGTGCCGTCGCGGATGAACATCGGCCAGATCCTCGAGACGCACCTCGGCTGGGCCCTCCATGAGAAGGGGGAGACCGCCGCGACGGCCGTCTTCGACGGCGCGTCGGAGGCCGAGATCCGCA
>JBFKVO010000067.1:0-6148 GCA_041639095.1 Candidatus Limnocylindrales bacterium
CGCTACCGGGTCGTCTCGGCGGACGACGGCACGCTCCACGTGTACGCGGACCGCTTCCGCTGGGCGCCGTTCGGGACGGTCGTCGCCCACCTGAGCATCGTCGTCATCCTCGCCGGCGCCATGGTCGGTTCGATCTGGGGCTTCCGCGACAACGGCTTCGTCGTCCCCGAGGGCTCCACGGTCCCGGTCCTCGCACAGCCCGGCCTCGAGGCGCGGCTCGAGTCCTTCGAGGACTCGTACTACTCCGACACCGGGGCGCCGTCCGACTACGCGAGCGAGGTCGTCCTCCTCGAGAACGGCCAGGAGACGGCCCGCCATGTCGTGCGGGTCAACGAGCCGCTCCGGTACGGCGATCTCAGCTTCTACCAGAGCTTCTACGGCCCGGCCGCGGCGGTGCGCGTCAGCGACCCGCTCGGTGACGAGCTGTTCGCCGACGGCGTCGCGCTCGCGTGGACCGCCGAGGATCTCGGGCGGCGCGTCGGCACGTTCACGGTCCCGGGTCGTGGCCTGACCGTGTGGGTCGTGGGCACATCCGGGGTGCGGGACCCGCTGGTGAAGCCCGGGCAGATGCGGTTCGAGGTCTATCGTGCCGCCGACGGCCAGGTCCTCGCGACCGAGACCGTCGACCAGGGCGTTGCCACGACGATCTCCGGCCTCACGTTCACGTTCGAGCGGGAGCTCCAGTTCACGGGGCTCAGCGTCGCCCGTGACCCGGGAACGCCGCTCGTCTGGATCGGGTCGCTGCTGCTGTTCGTCGGCTCCGTGCTCGTCCTCAGCTTCCCCCATCGCCGGGTCTGGGCCCGCGTCGTCATGCGGCCCGACGGGATCGGCCAGCTGTCGCTCGCCGGTGCCGGGAAGAAGGACATCGATTCGAACACCGAGTTCACCAACCTCGTCGTCGATATCCGGGCGGCGTTCACCCCGCCGGCCCGGGCTTGAGGAGCGCGCCATGTTCAAGATGTCGGAATACGCGTTCGTGGCGGCGATGCTCGCCACGTCCCTGTCGCTCACCGTGTACATCGCGTACGCGCTGAGCGGGCTGCGTGCCGCCCGGATGCAGGCGGCCGGCACCGGGCTGCGGATGGCCATGGGGACCCGGGCCGTGACCGGGCCGCGGACCGCCTCGCTCGGCCAGTACGCGACGATCCTCGCCTGGCTCGCCACGACGTTCCTCGCGGCATGGATGATCTTCCGCGCCCTGGCGACCGGGCACGGACCGTTCTCGAACATGTACGAGTTCTCGATCGCGTTCGCGTTCGGGATCCTCGCCTTCTACGTCTGGATCGAGCGCCGCTACCACCAGAAGATCCTCGCGCTCGTGGCCCTGCCGGTCGCACTCGGGCTCATGCTCTACGCGACGACGATCCCGTCGACGATCGAACCGCTCGTCCCGGCGCTCCAGAACAACCTCCTGCTCACGACCCACGTCGCTGTCGCGATCGTCGCGTACGGCTCGTTCACCGTCGGGTTCGGGGCGGCGATCCTGTACCTCATCCAGCCGGCGGGCGGCCGCTGGGGCCTCCCGAAGCCCGAGGTCGTCGACGAGATCGGCCACAAGTCGGTCGTCGTCGGGTTCCCGTTCCTGACGCTCGTCATCGTCCTCGGCGCGATCTGGGCGGACGTGGCCTGGGGCCGCTACTGGAGCTGGGATCCGAAGGAGACCGCGTCGTTCCTGACGTGGCTCGTCTACGGCGCCTACCTCCACGCCCGGGTGACGCGCGGCTGGCGCGGCCGGCGCGCGGCGCTCCTCCTCGTGCTCGGGTTCGCGGCGACGCTGTTCACGTACTTCGGGAACCTGTTCTTCGGCGGCCTCCACAGCTACTCCGGCCTCGGCTGAGGCGGGAGCCGGGAAGGGATCGACGCGATGGCCACGACCACGCTGCGCATGGCGCCCCGCCGGTTCGCCAACGAGCGCCTCCGGACGCTCGTTGTCATGGCGCTCGCCGGCCTCGCGATCGTCGCCGCGATCGTGATCGTCGAGCGCCCCTTCGGAGGCGGCTTCACGGACGTGACGCTCACCGGGGACGTCTCGGGCGCGCGACCGATCGCCGGGACCGAGGCACCGATCTTCCGCTCGGTGACGGTCTACGGCGATCCGGTCGGTCTCGACGAGTTCCGGGGCCGGCCCGTGTGGCTCACGTTCGGCGCGAGCTGGTGCGTCGACTGCCGGGCCGAGAACCCCGAGCTCCAGGCGACGTACGAGCGCTATCGCGACCAGGGTCTTGTCGTGCTCGGCGTCTTCATCAACGAGGACGCCGAGGCGGTCCGCGACTACGCGAGCCGGGTCGGGATGGACATCACGATGGTCGCGGACCCGACGACGACGATCGCGAGCCGCTACCGGATCCTCGGCGTCCCGACCCACTTCTTCCTCACCCCGGACGGGGTGATCCAGGAGGTTCGGCTGGGCGGCCTGCCGGCCGAGTCGATGGACGCCCTCGTGCGGAGCATCCTCGACTAGGACGCACCGATGATCCCCGACGACCGTGACGGCCCGCCGGTCCGGCGCGACCCGTCACCGATCTCCGAGGCAGCGGCTGCGCCCGCCCCCGCGGAGGGTCCGCCCCGCTCGCGGGGCGGCCGCGTGCGCGTGCCTGGACCGCTGCGTCGGCTCCGCCGCCCGCGCCTGCCGCGTTCGAGGCGGGGGATCGCCGCGTTCCTGCTCGTGCTCGGTGCCCTCGGCACGGTCGCGATCGGCGGGACCCTCCAGGTCATCCACTGGACCGAGACGGCCGACTTCTGCGGCCGCTGCCACACGATGGGGCCGGAGCTCCAGGCCCACGCAGCGGGGCCGCATCGGGAGGTCACGTGCGGCGAGTGCCACGTGGAGCCCGGCGTCGACGGCTGGCTGAAGTCGAAGATCAACGGCACCCGCCAGCTCGCCGAGATCGTCCTCGGGACGTATCCGGAGCCGATCCCGCCGCCGGACCACGATGCGCTGCCCAGCGTCCAGGACACCTGCGTCCGCTGCCACAACGTCGATCGGATCGCCTCCACCGAGATGGTCCTGCGCACCCAGTACACGGAGGACGAGGCGAATACGCGCCAGGCGATCGGGCTCCTCATCCGTCCCGGCAGCGGCGACGTGTTCGAGGCGGGACGGGGCGTGCACTGGCACGTCCAGAGCGAGGTCGACTACCGCGTCGGCGAGACCGGGGTCATCACCTGGGTGCGCACCACCGACCAGTTCGGGAGCGCCCGCGAGTACCTCGCGCAGGACGAGGTCGGCCTCGTCGAGAACGTCGGTCCGGACCTCGAGCGACTCGCGAACAGCGGCGAACCGCACCGGATGGACTGCATCGACTGCCACAACCGGGTCGGCCACCCGATCAGCAACCCGCGCCGTGGTCTCGACGCCGCGATCTCGGCCCGCTCGATCGATTCGCGCCTGCCTTACATCAAGCGCGAAGGGATGCGCCTGCTGTGGGCCGACTACCCGTCGATCGAGGCGGCCGACCAGGCGATCGATGAGCTACGCGACTTCTATGCGCTCGAGTATCCCGACATCGCCAACAGGAGGCCCACGGCGATCGAACGCGCGGTCGCGGAGATCAAGGTGCTCTACCGCCTCACGGCCACCCCGGAGATCAAGGTCACCTCGAGCACGTACCCGGACAACCTCGGCCACTCCGACTTCGTCGGCTGCTTCCGCTGCCACGACGGCGGTCACTTCCTCGTCGTCGACGGCGCCCTGACGAGCGAGACGATCCCGTCGCGCTGCGACGCGTGCCACACGTTCCCGCAGATCGGCCGCGTGGCCAGCCTGCCGCTCGGCCCCGACCCGAAGGACCACGACGACCCGCTGTTCATCTTCGGCCACAAGGACCTCGTCGACACCGTGGACCCGGGCGGGACGTCGTGCGGCGACTGCCACGCCCGCGACTACTGCGTGAACTGCCACGACACCGGCGCGGTCACCGTCGAGCACGATGCGATGCTCCTCGACCACGCGCGGGTGATCCGCCGATCGACGGCGGAGGCCTGCGCCTACTGCCACCAGCCCGTGTACTGCGCCCGCTGCCATGCCGATCCCGTGATGCCGGGCAGCGCGCCATGGACGAGTCCCGTCTCGGGGCATCCCGAGGAGACCGGCCTCGTCACCTGGCCGCTGCTCGCCCGGCCCATCCCTGCACCCTGAAGCCGGAGAGGAGACCCCGATGGACACCACAACCCCGCGACGACGGCCGCTGCGGAGGCTCGTCGGGCCGTGGATCGCGATCGCGTTCATCGCCTCGCTCGGCGCCGGTGCCGCCGGCTGCTCCGGTGACATGGACGGGACGGGTGGGGACGGCTCGCACGCGGCCATGACCGATCCCGCCGCCCAGATGGCCTGGGCGAACCGACCCGCGTTCGTCCGGAGCGCCGACGCCCGGACGCAGGAGGCGTACCGCTACGCGCTGGAGCGGCCCGACGTGGTCAAGTGGATGCCGTGCTACTGCGGCTGCGTCGGGCTGGACCACCGGAGCAACCTCGACTGCTTCGTCCAGCCGCGGACGCAGGGCAGCCCGATCGCGCTCGAGGAGCACGGCGCCTACTGCGGCGTCTGCGTCGACACGGCGCTCATGGCGAAGCAGATGCTGTCCGAGGGAAAGACGCTGCTGCAGATCAGGCTCGCCGTCGACAGGGAGTTCGGCTCCCTCGCGCCGGGGACGCTGACGGACCTGCCGCCGGGCTAGGCGTCGCGGTCGACCTGCCGCATCACCGGTCGCGCGCGCCGGATCGACGTCCCGCGCGTCGGCGCGCGGGGCCGTCCCCCGCCCCGGATCCGACCCTCAGCGCTCCTTGTGGCCGCCGAACTGGAGGCGCATCGCGGACAGCACCTTGCCCGCGAAGTCGCCCTCGCCGCGCGAGGCGAAGCGCGAGAAGAGCGCCGTCGCGAGGACCGGGGCCGGGACGGACTCGTCGATCGCGGCGGCGACCGTCCAGCGGCCCTCGCCCGAGTCCGAGACACGCCCGCTGAACTCCTCGAGGGTCGGGCTCTCGACGAACGCGGCCGCGGTCAGGTCGAGCAGCCACGAGGCGACGACGCTGCCGCGCCGCCAGACCTCGGTGACGTCGCGCAGGTCGAAGTCGTACTGGTAGGCCTCGGGATCGCGCAACGGGGCCGTCTCCGCATCGACCGCCCGGCCCGCGGCACCGGCGTTCGCATGCTGGAGGATGTTCAGGCCCTCGGCGTACGCGGCCATGATCCCGTACTCGATCCCGTTGTGGACCATCTTCACGAAGTGGCCGGCGCCGGACGGGCCGCAGTGGAGGTAGCCCTGTTCGGCGGTCCCGCCGACCGTCTCGCGGCCGGGGGTGCGCGGCGCCGCGTCGATGCCGGGGGCGAGCGTCGCGAAGATCGGGTCGAGGCGCGCGACCGCGACGTCGTCGCCGCCGATCATCAGGCTGAACCCGCGCTGGAGCCCGAACACGCCGCCGGACGTGCCGACGTCCACGTAATGGATCCCGCGCGCGCCGAGCTCCTTCGCGCGGCGCAGGTCGTCGCGGTACCACGTGTTGCCGCCGTCGATGACGATGTCGTCCTCGTCGAGGAAGGGCACGAGCTGCTCGATCGTCGCGTCCACGACCGCCGCCGGGACCATGAGCCACACGGCGCGCGGGCGCTGGAGCTTGGACACGAGCTCCTCGATCGAGGCGGCCCCGATCATCCCCTCGCCGACGAGTCCCTGGACGGTCTCCTGGTTGCGCGTCCAGCCGACACAGGTGTGGCCGCCCTTCGTGAGCCGGCGGACCATGTTGCCGCCCATCCGGCCGAGGCCGATCATGCCGAGTTCCATCGAGGTCACTCCTCCGGGGTCGATGCAGGGGTCGCCCGGCCCTGCCGATAGCGGCGGATCAGGCGGTTCGTGGACGAATCGTGGTCGAGGGCGGGCTCGTCGTCACGGCGCAGCTCGTCGGCGACACGCGAGGCGAGCACCTTGCCGAGCTCCACGCCCCACTGGTCGAACGAGCCGACCCCCCAGACGACGCCCTGGGTGAACACGCTGTGCTCGTACAGAGCGACGAGCCGACCGAGGGTCGCGGGATCGAGGCGCTCCGCGAGGATCGTCGTCGACGGCCGGTTGCCCGGGAAGACCCGATGTGGGATCAGCCACTCGGGCGTGCCCTCGGCGCGGACCTCGTCGGCGGTCTTCCCGAACGCGAG
>JBFKVO010000068.1:0-6130 GCA_041639095.1 Candidatus Limnocylindrales bacterium
AGCGGCAACGTGATCGTCGAGAAGATTGAAGGCGATGTCGTAACACTAAAGCCTGACCTACGCGGCGGGCGCGACTGGTTCTACGCGGATCTCAACGGTCCCTTCAGCGGCACGCCGCCGAACCCCGGAGCGCTCACCGTCGTCGCCAGCGGCGACACGACCGCCCCGGCGCCGCCGACGGGTCTCACGGTCGTGAGCCAGTCGCCGGCCGGGATCGAGCTCACCTGGGACGCCGTGACGGGCGATCCGACGCTGCACGGCTACGAGGTTCGCCGGAGCCTGACGGCAGGCTCCGGCCACGCGACGATCGCCCTGGTCACGGGCGCGACGTCGTACCTCGACACGACGATCCTCCAGGGCGTCACGTACCACTACGTCATCCGCGCCGTGGACACGTCGTTCAACCGGTCCGGCCACTCCAACGAGGTGTCGGCCACGGCCCAGCTCCGGACGGTGTCGCTGACGCTCAACGTCACGGTCCCGGCGAGCACGGACGGGACCGGACGCTCCGTGTACGTCGCTGGGACGCTCGACCGGCTCGACGGCGGACTCCCGCAGTGGGATCCGGGCGGAGTCGTGCTGACCCGCGTGGACGCGACGAACTGGACGATCACGCTCACCGGCCTCGAGGCGACCCAGATCGAGTACAAGTACACGCTCGGGAGCTGGGACTTCGTCGAGAAGGGCGGAGCGTGCGACGAGATCGCGAACCGCCAGTTGACGCTCAGCTACGGGACCACCGGTAGCCAGGTCGTCAACGACAGCGTGCCGAACTGGCGGAACGTCAGTCCCTGCGGGAACTGACCGCGACGCCCGTGGCGCCGTAGACCGGATCGGGCGACGGGACGGGAGACCGTTCGGTCGCCTGACCGAGCGCCCGGACCGCAGCCTCGAGGCGCGCCGTGAACGTCCTTGCGTCCTCGCCATCGTGCGCGCGCAGCGGCGGACCGAAGATGATCTCGACCGGGACGCGACGCGGGATCCGCGCGCCCGGCGCGAGGACGCGATGGCTCCCGACGATCCGCACGGGGAGGACCTGCGCGCGGCTGCGGACGGCGACGAGCCCGATGCCCGCATGGAACGCGCCCACCTCGCCCGTGCGGCTGCGCGTGCCCTCGGGGAAGACGAGGACGTTCCAGCCGTCCCGGAGCATCGCCTGGATGCGATCGAGCGACTCGTGGCCGCCGCGGCCGGACCGGTTGAACGGGAAGGCGCCGAGCCAGGCGGCGAAGAACCAGCGCACGGGACTCGCGCGGAAGTAGTCGGCGGCCGCCGCCGGTGCCAGTCGCCAGCGGTGCCGCGAGCGGAGCGCGAGGCGGACCGCCGAGACGTCGACGTGGCTCGCGTGCGTGGGACAGACGAGGAACGGCCGCTCGAGGCCGCGCAGGTGCTCGCGACCGCGGACCCGCGGCCCGCCGAGGAACCAGATGAACAGCGGTCCGATGAACCACGCGGTGAGCTCACGCGCGAGGGTCGCCCAGCCGGTGAACTGCCAGTCACGCACCGGGCGCCACCAGTGCCGCGATCCGGGTCGCCCAGTAGACGAGCGGCAGGACGAGGAGCATCGAGTCGATCCGGTCGAGGATCCCCCCGAAGCCGGGTAGCCAGGACCCCGCGTCCTTCACTCCGGCCTCGCGCTTGACGGCGGACTCGAAGAGGTCGCCCCAGAGCGATCCGATCGCGACGAGCACGACGATGCCCGCCAGCGAGGCCAGCCCGAACGACGGGCCGAGGATGCCCGCGAACGGCGCCAGCCCGACGGCGGCCCCGAGGACGTTCCCGATGACCCCTTCCCGCGTCTTCCCGGGCGACAGGCTCGGCGCAAGCGGCGTCCGCCCGATGGTGCGTCCGACGACGAAGGCGCCGACGTCCGACCCCGCGCAGGCGACGGCAAGCGCGGCGAACAGGACGATGCCCGCCTCGCCGCGCTCGACGCCGAGCAGGACGCCGTGGACGAGCAGCGTCGGGATGACGACGCAGCCGACCGCCGCCGCCCCGAGGTCACGGATCGCCCGCCCCGTGTCTGCGCGGATGACCGGCCACGCGATCCCGACGAGCACGATCCCGCCGACGAGCCACTCGGCCGCCGCCGTCCCGAGCGTTGCGACGCCCGTCACGATCGCGACGTTCGCGCCCTGGAGGGCGACGCGGTGATGCGTCGGGAGCGCCATGATGCGCGACCACTCGCGGAGGCCGAGCGCGCCCAGCACCCCGACGAACACGGCGACCCCAGGGAGTCCCGCAGCCGTCGCGCCGGCGAGCGCCAGCGCGAGGATGGCGTAGCTCGATGCCCGCGCGAATGCCGTGCGCCCGGAGAGTCCCGGGCGCGGCCACAGGCGCCGTATGCCGGCCCA
Source organism: Candidatus Limnocylindrales bacterium (assembly GCA_041639095.1). Classification (GTDB taxonomy): domain Bacteria; phylum Chloroflexota; class Limnocylindria; order Limnocylindrales; family CSP1-4; genus CAKKPP01. Next base: position 2,355 of record JBFKVO010000068.1, read on the forward strand.
CGCGGCGGCGCCGGCGAGGCCGAGCGCGGATCCGGCCAGGAGGATCGCGGGGGCGCCCTCGAGGACCATGGCTAGGGCAGCCGACGAAGGGCGACGGCGAGCCGCTCGAGGAGGGTCAACGTGACACCGACGAGCAGGACCGGCCCGAACACGCTCCACGCCACGGGCCCGATGGCGAAGGCCCCGAGCGCGGCCACGGACAGGAGCGCCATCCGCCCGGGCTTCGAGAGGATCCCGCGGTAGACGCGTTCCCCGCCCGCCGCGCGCGACGCCAGTCCCGCGTAGCTCGCGAGGAGCGCGCCGATGACGCCGCCGAGGACGACGACCGTGTCGGCTCCCGGGAGCACCGCGACGGGCGCGAGGAACGCGACGTCCGCGACGCGGTCGCCGAGCTCGTTCAGGAGCTCCCCGCGGGGGTGGGAGACGGCGAGCCGTCGCGCCAGGGCGCCGTCGAGGAGGTTGAGGATGATCCGCGCAGCCGCGAGGAGCGGAACGATGAGGAGGAGCGCCGGAGCGGCGGGGGAGAGGAGGAGACAGACGCCCGCACCCAGCGCGACCGGGATCGCGGCGAGCGTGAGCGTGTCGGGGAGCACGCCCATCCGCGCGAGGCGCTCGACGAGCGGCGCCAGCGCGGCGAGGAGAGCGCCCTTGCCCGCATAGAGGTCGATCCCTCCGCCTGGTGCGCCCGTCGAGGCGGTCACGGTCGGCAGACGCTGACGGCGAAGATGCCCGTCGGCTCCATCCTCGAAGTGACGGACCGGAACCCCGCCTCGCGGGCGAGGCGCTCCGCGTCGGCGAGCGGCCGGTTCCGGATGATCCATGGCTGGCCGAAACGGTTCGGGATGAGCGCCATGAGGTGGACCTGGGGATGCGCGACCTGCGTCGTGAAGACGAGCGCCCCCTCCGGGCCGAGCAGCCCGCGGTTGATCGCCATCGAGCGGAGGATCGTGTCGTCGTCGAGGAGCAGCTCGTAGAACCCGGACGCGATGACGATCCCCGGCCGCTCGAGGGCCCGCAGGCCATCGTCGTCGAGGGCATCGCCGGTCTCGTAGGTGATCGATGAGACCCCGAGCGATCGGGCGAGCCCCCGGCCGCGCATGAGCCCGCGCGCGTCGAGGTCGCGTGCGGTGGCGCGCACGTCGACCTGCTCGGGTTCGGCGAGGAGCTCGGCGAGATAGGTCGCGGGGCCGGCTGCCACGTCGATCACCCGGAGCGGACCACCCGCGGCGCGCAGCCGTGCGAGCTCGTCCCGGAGTGCCGCCTTCAACAACTCCTTGCGACCGCGCAGGCCTCGGCAGCCTGGCTGCGCGAGGTAGATCCGGTCGACGAGCGCACCGACGAGGAACCGTCCGCTCGCGCGGTCCTGGTAGATCCGGTCCATCATCTCGCCCGAGTCGAACCCGCGCTCGTACCCGAGCCTGACGGAGTCGCTCGTCCGCCCGATCGTGCGCAGCGCAAGGATCGTGAGGCGGGCGAGCGGATCCGGTGCCCGGTCCCGTGACGTGGCGCCTGCGCTCGCGTTGTGGTGCATCGCTCCCTCCGTGTTCGTGGCATGAGACGCGATGCCCGGGCGGCTGTTGCACGTGCCGCGCGTGCCGAAGCGGTAAGGTTCGAGGATGGCATCGGCCGCCGCGGGGACGCTGTTCCGCTGCCCGCGCTGCCACGACACGCTCGACGGCGACGATTCCGACTACCGCTGCCCGGCCGGGCACAGGTACCTGGAGCGGGACGGGGTGCTCGACCTCGTGTCATCCGACGGCGACGAAGCCTGGGAGGCGTGGGACCGTCACCTCGCGGCGTTCTCCCGCCGCCGCGAGGCGCGCGCTCGCCACCCACGACGGGTCGCGAGCCTCGTCGCACGGCGCCGCGGCCAGCACGCGGCCTTCCGGACCTTCGTCCATCTCGCCGGCGACGTCGTCCTCGACATCGGTTGCGGGCCCGGACGGTTCAAGGCCCACCTCGGACCCGACGTTCGGTACGTCGGAGTCGATCCGATCGTGGTCCTCCCGGATGCCACCAGCTTCGAGTTCGCGCGAGCGGTCTCGGAGGCGCTCCCGTTCGCGGACGAGACGTTCTCGGACGTCGTCGTCCTCAACGCGCTCGATCATGTACGCGACGTATCGGGCACGCTCCGGGAGATCCGGCGCGTCCTGGTGCCCGGCGGGCGCCTCCACGTGCTCCAGACCGTGCACGACCGCCGCGACCTCCTGCGCTGGCTGGCTCACGAGGCGACGGAGCGACTCGAGGTCCGCGGCGATCCGGAGCACGACGGGCGGACGCCGCACCACATGGCCGAGTTCACCCCGACCGGCCTTCGAGAGGCGCTTGGCGTCCACCTCCGGATCGTCCGCGAGGGGCGCTGGGCGCGGAGCGCGCTGTCGCCGTGGCGGATGATGGTCACGGCCGAGAAGCCGGAGCTGCGATCCCCGCGGTCGGTCGGCACGGCCGCCCAGGATGCTGCAACGGAACCGGCCGACACGCGTCTGTGATCAGCGAGGGATCCTCGCCGATCCGCCGACGCCCGAGGTGACCACGCGATGCACGAGCCGACGCCAGCGCGAGGTCAGCGGTGGCTGGTCCGCGCGATCCTCGTCGTCGCCGTGATCGCCATCGCCGGCTACGGTGCCGCGAGCGTCTACGTCTACGACCAGCTCTCGAAGGTCGGAACCGGATGCCAGGGCGGGGAATCCAACGAGCCCACGGCGTTCGTCGTGGACGGCCTCGATACGAGCCCGTACCTCATGCCGGCGCCGCAGACCGTGACCTTCCCGTCCCGCGGCGATCCGGCGATCACCATCGACGGGTGGTGGCTGCCGGCGGCCGCGACCGACGTGCCGACGGTGGTCGTCGTCCACGGGCTCGGCGGCTGCAAGCGGAGCGGCACCAACCTGCTCGCGGCGGGCATGCTGCACCGCGCCGGCATGGCGGTGCTCCTCATCGACATGCGCGACCACGGCGACTCGACCTGGGAGGACGGCCGCTTCGCCGGCGGCACCGACGAGTACCACGACGTCCTCGGGGCGTTCGACTGGCTCCGGAGCCAGGGCGTGCCGGCCGCACGGATCGGCCTGCTGGGGTTCTCGCTCGGGGCCGCGACGGTGGTGATCGCGTTCGGCGAGGAACCGGCGATCGCGGCGGTCTGGGCGGACAGCAGCTACGGCGACGTCCGCGAGGCGATCCGCGACGAGCTCCGCCGGAGCGGCTACCCGACGTTCCTCGAGGCGGGAGGTGTCCTCGCCGGGAAGGTCCTCGCCGGCGACGACCTCGCGGCCCGCAGCCCCCTCGAGGCGACGGCGAAGCTCCACGGGCGGCCGATCTTCCTGACGATGGGCTCCGATGACGACCGCATCGACCCGGGCGACCTCGCGGACCTCGTGGCGGGGGTTCGCGCGGCCGGCGGCACGGTCGAGCCCTGGCAGGTCCAGGGCGCGAAGCATACCGAGGCCCTCACCCTCCACCCGGACGAGTATGACCGGCGCCTCGTCGACTTCTTCGCGTCCGCGCTCGGCGCGCGACCGTAAGCCCGGCCGGGCTTAACGTCTACGTCGAGTCGTCCTCGGGCGGTGCAGGCGGCCGCCGCCGAGCGGGTCGCTCCTCCCTGGCCGCCTTCGCCTGGGCGTCCTGGATCTGCTTGAAGACCTTGCCCATCCCGGGCCGCAGGAGGGCGCGCCGCTCGGCCGCCATGTCGCGATCGCGCCGGCGGGTCCGCTCGCGCTCGGACGGATCGAGGTCGTCGCTCACGACGAGTACTCTATGCCCTCGACCATGCGGCGGTC
>JBFKVO010000069.1:0-6099 GCA_041639095.1 Candidatus Limnocylindrales bacterium
CCCGAAGATCTCGTCCGTCCATGCCGGCGACCCGGTCGTGACGTCGGTGAGCACGGTCGGCCGATAGAACAGGCCCTGGGCGGTGCCGCCCTCGACGAGCCGGGCACCCCCGGCGATCGAGCGCTGGACGATGTCGTCGACACGGGCGAGCTGCTTCTCGTTGACGATCGGGCCGAGCTGGACGTCCTCGCGGTACGGGTCGCCGAGGCGGAGTCCCTGCGCCTTCTCGGTGAGGACGTCGACGTAGCGATCGGCGATCCCGCGATGGACGAGGTGGCGGCCGGCCGCGAAGCAGACCTGGCCCTGGAACTGGAACGAGGCGAACGCCCCGGCCGCGGTGGCGGCGTCGAGATCGGCGTCGTCGAGGACGACGAACGCGTTGTTGCCCCCGAGCTCGAGCGAGACCTTCTTCAGCAACCGACCCCCGAGCTCGCCCACCCGCCGGCCGACCGCGGTCGAACCGGTGAACGACACCACGTCGACGTTCGGGTCGGTGACGATCGCTTCGCCGACATCCGCCCCGCCGACGACGACCTGGAGCAGCCCGTCCGGCAGGCCCGCCTCGCGGAACACCGCCGCGAACATGGCCCCGCCGACGACCGGCGTCTGCGGGTCCGGCTTCAGGACGACGGCGTTGCCGAGCGCGAGGGCCGGGGCGACGACGCGCATCCCGAGGACGCTCGGCGAGTTCCAGGGAGTGATCGCGCCGACGACGCCCGCCGGCACGCGGCGGACCATCGACAGCCGGCCCTTCACCGCCGACGGCATGAGCGATCCATATGGTTGCCAGGGCAGCGTCGCGGCGTTCAGGATCTCGTGGTACGCGAAGTTCGATTCGTGGTGCATCTTGCTGTGCGAGGCGCCCGTTTCGCGCTGCGTCCACGTCCCGAACTCGTCGCGATGGGCCTCGTAGATCTCGGCGGCCTTGCGCAGGACGCGGGCGCGCTCCTGGTAGTTCGTCGCGGCCCAGGCGGGCTGGGCCGCCCTGGCCGTCTCGGCGGCCTTCGCGACGTCGTTCGGCGTCGACCCCGGGATCGTCACGAGGTGGCGCCCGGTCGCGGGCTCGCGGTCCTCCAGCGGCGCGCCGGTCCCGGGGCGCCAGTCCTCGAGGAACGCCTCGAGCCAGCCTTTCGTGGCGATCGCCGCCATCACGTTCCTCCTTCGGTGGGTGCGGCATCTGGCGAGCCGGCCGACGGCGCGTCGGCAGGCGCGGCGAACCGCTCCGCGTACGTGCGCGGGGCGTCGGCGACGATGGCGCGGGTCCCGGTCGCGGGATCACGCCAGGTGGCGCCGCGCGCGAGGACGGCGTCGATCAGGCCCTCGTCGATGTACGGAGGCACCTCCCAGGAGCGCAGCTCGATCGCCATCTGGCCCGGGTAGCCGATGCGCTCGCGCACACCGCGGTCGGTGTAGTAGCCGGCGACGATGATCAGCTGGAGCGACGACAGGACCGCCGGCTCGTCGCGGCCGAGGCGGTCGAGGCGGGCCTCGACGTCGTCGCCGAGGTCTGCCCGGAGCGCGGCCCGCAGGGGCTCGAAGAGGTCGGGCCGGGCGCTCACGACGAACCGCAGCCGGTCGTCGTCGACGACCTCGGCCGCCGAGGGCATCCCGTGCGCGGCCGGGATGAGGTGGTCCGCGATGGCGCTGAACGTCGTTCGCTCGACGGCGTCGAGCGTCGCGAGGGGATCGGCCACGGTGTTCATGACGGCACCTGCTGCTCGAAGCGGGTCTCGACCATGTGATCGGCGGCCCTGAGCGCCAGGGCCACGATCGACGAGGTCGGGTTCACGCCGGACGAGGTGACGAAGCACGACCCGTCGACGACGTACAGGTTCGCGACGTCGTGCGCCCGGTTCCAGCGATCGAGCACCGAGCTCGCCGGGTCATCGCCCATCCGCGCGGTTCCCAGCAGGTGCCAGCCCGAATAGCGCATGAGCCGGTCGACCTCGATCTTGTAGGCGCCGGCCGCCTCGAGCGATTCGCGCGCCCGCTCGATGTGGAAGTCGAGCATCCGCCGTGCGTTGTCGGCCATCGCGTAGTGGACCTCCGGGGCCGGGATGTCCCAGGCGTCCGTGACCGTCGACGACAGCGTGATGTGGTTCGCCTCGTCCGGCAGGTCCTCGGCGAAGAGGCCCCAGTTCGCGCCGTGGCCGAGGTGCGTCCGTACGTGCGTGTGGTGCTCGGGACCCCAGGCCTGCTCGCCGGCGCGGCTCGGGAGGGCGGTGTTGATCGGCCCGCCGGTTGGAGCCAGGCCCCAGCGGGCGCCGCGGACGAAGCCTCGCTTCTCGTCGGTCTCGTAGAACTCGAGCGACTCGATCAGGTCGCCGAACTGGCCCTGCCAGCTCATCAGCTGATCCTCGAAGAGTCCGGCGACGTTCGCGAACGGATGCATCATCAGGCGCTTGCCGACGAGCCCCGACGAGTTGGCGAGGCCGTCGGGATGGCCCGGACCCGTGGAGAGCAGGAGCAAGCGGGGCGTCCCGATCGCGTTCGCGGCGAGGACCGTGACGCTGGCCGGCTGGAAGTGCTCGTTCCCGTCCGCGTCCAGCCACGTCGCCCCCGTGACGAGGCCCTTCGCGTCGGTCTCGAGCCGGCGGACGCGGGCCCCCGTGATCAGCTCCGCGCCGAGCCCGATGGCCTTCGGCCAGTGCGTCAGATCCGCGGACGCCTTGGCGCCCTCGTTGCAGCCGGACTGGCAGGTGCTCCGCTGGACGCACGGCCGCCGGCCGTCGTAGGGCACCGAGTTGATGGAGTTGAATTCCGGCCACCAGTGCCAGCCGAGCTTCGTGTGGGCGCGGGCGACCTTCATCCCGGCCGCCCCGATCGGGAGCGGCGGCATCGGCGCGTCCTCGCTGTCCGGCGGATAGGCCGGATCGCCCGGCAGGCCGGAGACGCCGAACTGGCGATCGGTCCGGTAGTAGTAGGGGAGAAGCTCGAAGTAGTCGAGCGGCCAGTCGTCGGCGATGCCGTCGAGCGTCCGGACCCGGAAGTCCGAGGGCAGCATCCGCGGCCATGCCCCCGCGAACAGGATCGTCGAGCCGCCGACGGCGTTGTACATGAGCGGCGAGACCGGGGTGTCGTCCTCGACGATCGGGTAGTCCGCGGCGAGACCGCGGATGTTGGGGCTGGTCGCCCAGTCCTTGCGCGCCTTCAGCTCCCAGTCGAGCTTGTCGCCCGGGTAGTCCGCGCGGTCCAGCCACCCGCCCTGCTCGAGACAGACGACGCGGAAGCCGGCCTCGGCCAGGCGTAGCGCGACGACGCCGCCGGACGGCCCCGCGCCGACGATCAGGACATCCGCAGGTTCACGGGCCACGGTCGCCTCCTTCCTCGTCGGTGGACCCGGACGGCGGGGACGACGCCGGCGGGCGACCCATCGGCAGCGGGATAGCAAACGTTCTCAATCGCGGCCGATTCTACCAGCGGCGTCCACGGCGAACGCCCCGGCCCCGGCCGGTGGGACACCTCCGTCGGGTGGTGCGAGCCCCGCGTTCGCGGCGCGAGAAGCGATGCTGCCGCGAGCGGGTCGTCGGCCGCTAGCTGAGGAGGCCGACGTCGCGCAGGACGTCGGCGAGCTTCGCGCGTTCGGGTTCCCCGAGCGGGAGGAGCGGACGGCGGACGTGCGCCGCAGGGATGACGCCGAGGATCCGGAGGCACTCCTTGAGCCGCGCCCGGTAGTCGCCGACGGGACGGGCGAACACGACATCGGCGAGCCGCTGGACGCGTCGACCGAGCGCCGTCGCGTCGTCGATCCGGCCGTCGCGCCAGGCGTCGATCATGTCCACCTGCTCGCGCGTCATCACGGCCCCGAAGCCGATGAGCGCCCCGGTCGCGCCGAGCATGAACGACTCGAGGATGAAGTTGTCGTTGCCGGTCAGGAGCGTGATCGGCCGGGGCAGATCGGCGAGGAGGCGGGCCGTGTCCACGAAGCGACGCGCGTCGAAGGACGCCTCCTTGAGCGCGACGACGCCCTCGACGGCGGCCATCGCGCGCAGCGTGTCCGCCTCGAAGTTGACCCCGGCGAGCGCCGGCTGGAGCTGGAACAGGATCATCGGCAACCCGACCCGCCCGATCGCCTCGTGATACACGACCGGGACCCGCGGGTCGAGCGGCTCGCTCAGGTAGGCCGGGATCGGGAAGACGAGCAGGGCGTCCGCGCCGGCGTCCTTGAATTCGTTCGCCTGGCGGACGGCGGCGTCGGTCGAGGGGCCCGCGAGGCCGGCGACGATCGGCAGGTCGGTGACGTCGCGGACGATGCGCAGGATGCGCACCCTCTCGTCGTGGGTGAGGTGGGGGCCCTCACCGGTGTCGACGTTGATCGCGAGCGCGACCGGCCCCTGCGCCGCCACCCAGGCGGTGTACGAGCGCAGGGTCGGCTCGTCGATGCTGCCGTCCTCGTGCATCGGGAGGACGGTCGCCGGGATGAGGCCGTCGAGGTTCAAGGTCATCGTGGCTCCGCGGTCGTTCGCCGGTGGACGCGCGTCAAGGGTACGGCGCGGGGCGCCGCTCCTGCCGGCCGATGCCGGGCCGCCGGCTCAGCCTCGTGCGCTCGACACGTCGTCGGCGAGCTGGAACACCCACGGCGCGATGCCCGGTGTGTCGGGCAGGCCCTTGAGGCAGACGAGGCCGTTGCCGTTCTTGTCGACCGACGCGAACAGGCCCGCGTAGAAGGGGACCGCCTCGGCCGGGAAGCCGTACGTGTCCTTGAGTGCGATCGACGCCTCGAGCGTCATCGCCCCGAGCTCGAAGGCCGTCGGGCACTCGGCGACAGGCTTCGCCGCCATCGCCGCGCCTGCCACAGCGCCGAGCGCGAGGACCGCCCCGACCTGGACCGCCGCCGCTCGCCGCATCGTCGTCCGCCGCATCGTCGTCCGCCGCATCGCTCCTCCTTCGAGGGGGTTCGTGACCGTGGGCGTCCCACCCTACAGGCCCCCGCCCGCGACCGACAACCGCCCGTCCCGCCTCGGGCGCCGCGGGGTGCCGCGGCCGGGTCGCTACTGGAGCGGCGGCTGCTCCTCGACGATCGCCGTCGCGCCGACCGAGCTGGATGCCATCGCGTCCGCCCCGGCGGCGGCCCCGCCGCGTCGCCCGACGAGGAAGTACGTGCGCATCCGGCCCTTGCCCCGGACCTCGATCTCGCCGCGATCCTCGAACGTGAACGCGTCGCGCAGCCGCTCGTAGGTGGACTCGGTCACCTGGATCCGGCCCGGCACGCCGTGCGACTCCATCCGCGAGGCCGTGTTCACGGTGTCGCCCCACACGTCGTAGATGAACTTCTTGATGCCGACGACGCCGGCGACCGCCGGCCCGGCATGCAGGCCGACGCGGATCTGGAGGTTCGTGCCCGTCTCGTCGCTGTAGCGGCGGATCGCCTCGATCATCTCGAGCCCCATGTCCGCCACCCGCTCCGCCTCGTCCGCGTCGTGGCGCATGAGCCCGCCGACGACCATGTACGCGTCGCCGATCGTCTTGATCTTCTCGAGCCCGTACTTGTCGGACAGCTCGTCGCACATCGAGAACACCCGGTTGAGCATCTCGATGAGTTCCGGCGGCGTCATCGTCATCGACATCTGCGTGAACCCGACGACGTCGGCGAAGAGCACCGTCATCTCGTCGAACTGGTCGGCGATCGTCATCTCCCCGCCGCGCAGCCGCGTCGCGATCGTCTCGGGCAGGATGTTCAGCAGGAGCCGCTCGTTCTCGCGGTGCGCCTTCTCGAGGGCGCGCGTGTCGGTGATCTCGGTCCCGTACATGTTCACGGCCTCGAACTCGAAGACCGGCATCGTCAGGAGCGCGAAGATCCGGCCGTCCCGCTCGACCTCGATGACCTCGGTCGAGTTCGCCTCAGCGATCCGCTGGATCCGGTCGCACATCGCGGGCTCCAGCTCCTCGCCGATCTCGGCGCCGAGCGCCTCCTTCACGAGCTGCGCGGCCGGGTTCGCATACAGGCGCTTGCCCTGGCGCGAGATCCGCAGGACGGGGTTCGGGTTCGCGTCCGGGAACTTGTCGAGGGCACGCATCGCCGTGACGTCGGTCGCGTAGAGGTTCGTGAACCCGAGCTCGCGGATCTCGACGGGGTAGATCGAGTAGATCCGGCCCATC
>JBFKVO010000070.1:0-6035 GCA_041639095.1 Candidatus Limnocylindrales bacterium
CGCTCGCCGCCGGCGGCCGCTGGCCCGAGGACGCTCCGCCGGTCGTCCCGTCCGTCCCCGGTCGGGCGGACGCCTCCCGAGACGAGCTGCTCCGCAAGCTCGCTGCGAGCCAGCGGCTCGTCGAGCGCGCGGCGCGCACGATCGCCGGCCACGAGACCGACCCGTGCCCGCTCGAGCACCCCCAGGTCGGCCGGCTCCGGTGCGGCGAGTGGATCCTGTTCGCCGGCGTCCACGACCTCATGCACCTCGAGCAGCTCCACAAGCTCCTCGCCGGCCTCGCGAGCGCGGGCGGCGCCGTGAGCGAAGGCGATGCTGCGCGAACCGACCCGGTCGCCGCGTCGTGAGCCCGTTCCGTCCCGACCTCGTCGACTGCTGGATGTACCGGGTCCGAGGCGGGAAGCTCGATGTGCTCCTCATCCGCCGCTCGGCGGGACGCATCCTGCCGGGACTCTGGCAGTGCGTGTCCGGTTCGCTCGAGGACGGCGAGACCGTCGCACTCGGCGCGCTCCGTGAGGTCCGCGAGGAGACGGGCTTCGGATCCGACGACATCGAGGCGTTCTTCGACCTCGACCTCGTCAACCAGTTCCACGAGCCGTCCATGGACGGCATCGTCACCGCCGCGGTGTTCGCCGTGCGTCTCAGGCCCGATGCGGAGCCCGCGCTGTCGCACGAACACGATGCCGCCCGCTGGGTGCCGATCGCGACCGCGCTCGTCGAGGTCGTCTGGCCGGGCTACCGGACCGCGCTCGACCGGATCCGCGAGGACCTCGCCGACCCGTCGCGCGCGGCCTGGTTCGAGCTCACGATGACCGGCGAGCGGGCCCGCGGATGACCGGACCGGCGCCGGGGGTCGCGCGGCCGGTAGACTAGCCGGAACGCGGGCCGGCGGACGCGCCGGGCGCGAGGAGGTGGCGTTGATCGAGCGGGCGACGGCGGAGATCGAGACGGCGGTCCGGCGCGCGTTCCGCTCGAAGGTGGACACGATCCGCCCCACATACGGGTTCGAGGACGTGTCGCTCGCCCCCGGGACCGAGACGATCGAACCCGCCGACGTCGACCTCGCCCAGTCGTTCGGCGGCATCGACCTCGCCGTCCCGATCCTCGCGTCGGCGATGGACGCCGTCGTCGACGTCCGGTTCGCCGGCGAGCTCGCCCGCCTCGGCGGTCTCGCGATCCTCAACCTCGAGGGCGTCCAGACCCGCTACGAGGACCCCGCAGAGGTCATCGCCCGGATCGCGGCCGCCCCGGATGACGAGGTCCAGGACGTCCTCGCCGAGGCGTATCTCGCGCCGATCTCCGAGGAGCTCGTCGCGCGCAGGATCGAGGAGCTCCACGCGGTCGGGAGTCGCGCGGCCGTGGCCGCGACCCCGGGCGCGGCGCGGCGCTGGGGGCCGTTCGCGGCCGAGCACGGCGCGGACCTGTTCCTCGTCCAGTCCCAGGTCTCGTCCGCGCGCCACCTCGCGACCGGCTACGACCCGCTGTCGCTCGACGAGTTCACCCGGTTCATGCCGATCCCGGTCGCGGTCGGGAACACGACGAACGCCGACGCGGCGTTCGCGCTCATGGCGCAGGGCGCGGCCGCCGTGTTCGTGGGCGTCGGCCCCGGCGCCGCGTGCACGACGCGCGAGGTCCTCGGGATCGGCGTGCCGCAGGTGACCGCGATCAGCGACGTCGCCGCGGCCCGCGACGCGTACCTCGCGGAGACGGGGCGCTACGTTCCGGTCGTCGCCGACGGCGGGATGCGCCGGGGCGGCGAGCTGGCGAAGGCGATCGCCGCGGGCGCGGATGCGCTCATGCTGGGAAGCCCGCTCGCGCGCGCGGCCGAGGCGCCGGGCGGCGGCGTCAACTGGGGGATGGCCGCGCCCTCGCCGGTGCTCCCGCGCGGGACGCGGATCCGGGTCGGGACGGTCGGGTCGCTCGAGCGGATCCTGTTCGGGCCGGCCCACGTCAGCGACGGCTCGCAGAACCTCGTCGGGGCGCTCCGCCAGTCGATGGCCGCGCTCGGGGCGGGGACGATCGCCGAGATGCAGCGGGTCGAGATGGTCTATGCGCCCGCGGTGCAGACCGAGGGGAAGTCTTGGCAGCGGGGCGCGCGCTGAGGCACGCGGCGGGACGCTCGCCGAGGCTCGCGGCAGCCGCCGCGGCGGTGGGGCACGCCACGCGATGACGGACGAACGGAAGCGCCTCGACCAGGAGCTCGGCGAGCAGCTCGCGGAGTGGGGCAAGGTGGCGATCCTCGAGACGCGCGGCCGCGTGACCGGGCGCCGGTCGCGGGCCGCCGTCGGCTACCTCGAGGACGAGGACGGCTCGCTGCTCGTCGCGGCCGGGGACGCGGACGCGGACTGGGCACAGAACCTCGAGGCGGATCCGCGCTGCCGGGTCGAGATCGGGGAGCGCCGGCTGTGGGCCGACGCGGTCCCGCTCGAGGGCGAGGCCCTCAACGCCGCGATCGCTGGGCTGATCCTCCGCTACGGCACGCCCGCCGAGCGCCTGGGAGCCGGGCCGGCATTCCGGCTCGTGCCCGTCCCGCCGGCCGACGAGGAATAGGCGGCGCGCACGATCGTGTCGGTGCAGCAGGGGCCGTCGCTGTACGACGTCGCGGGCGGGATGCCCTTCTTCGAGGCCCTCGTCGACCGCTTCTACGACGGCGTCGCGTCGGACCCCGGGCTGCTCCGCGTCTACCCGGAGCCGGACGACCTGTCCGGCGCCCGCCATCGGCTGACGCTGTTCCTCGCGCAGTACTGGGGCGGACCGCGGACGTACGACGAGGAGCGCGGCCACCCGCGCCTCCGGATGCGCCACTTCGGGTTCACGATCGGCTCCGCCGAACGCGATGCCTGGCTCCGCCACATGCGCGAGGCCGTCGCCTTCGTCGCCGCCCCGCCGGCTGTCGCGGAGCGTCTGCTCGCCTACTTCGAGATGGCCGCCGAGGCGATGCGCAACCGCGAATGAACGCTCGAGAGGCGGCGCCCCGGACGGCTACACTTCGGGGCACCGGATGGCCGGCAGCGAGAGGGAGGCGGAGTCGGGCGTGACGGAGCGGGGCAAGACGGTCCACGGTGCGGCGGCGAACGCCGGTCACCGCGTCCTCGCCCCCGACGACGCCGAGGTCGAGGTCTACCTCGAGACCGCGCTCCACGCCCCCGCCCCGGAGCGCTCCCCGGTCGACCAGCCGCCGGCGACCGTCCCCGGCACGGTCGCGGTCCTCGACTTCGGGAGCCAGTTCGCCCAGCTCATCGCGCGGCGCGTCCGCGAGCTGAACGTCTACTCCGAGCTCCTCCCGCACGACACGACCCTCGAGGAGCTCGAGCGGCGCGGGACGCGCGCGATCATCCTGTCGGGCGGGCCGAACTCCGTGTACGACGAGGGAGCCCCGAAGCCCGATCCGGCGATCTGGACCGGCCGCCTGCCGGTCCTCGGGATCTGCTACGGGGCCCAGCTCATGGCGAGCGAGCTCGGCGGGGACGTCCTCCCGGCGTCGAAGCGAGAGTATGGGCCGGCAACGGTGACCCTCCACGGCGACGACGGCCTGTTCGCCGGCCTCGAGCGCCACCAGCCGGTGTGGATGAGCCATGGCGACTCGATCACCCGGCTGCCCGAGGGGTTCACCGCGACCGCGCAGACCGACTCGACCCCCTACGCGGGCCTCGTGGACCGGGGTCGCGGCCTGTACGGGATCCAGTTCCACCCCGAGGTCGTCCACACGCCCCGCGGCACCGACGTGCTGCGCAACTTCGTCCACGGGATCGCCGGGATCGCGCCGGACTGGACGCCAGCGAACTTCGTCGAGCAGACGGTCGCCGAGATCCGTGCCCGCGTCGACGACCATGCCCGCGCGACCGGCTCGGACGGCCTCGTCATCTGCGCCCTGTCCGGTGGCGTTGATTCGGCGGTGGCGGCGGCGCTCGTCCACCGCGCGGTCGGGGACCGGCTGACGTGCATCTACGTGGACCACGGCCTCATGCGCAAGAAGGAGTCCGAGCTCCTCCGCGCGACCTTCGAGCAGAACCTCGGGATGCGCCTCGTCATGGTCGACGCGCGCGAGCGCTTCCTCGCCCGGCTCGAAGGCGTCATCGACCCGGAGCAGAAGCGCAGGATCATCGGCGACGAGTTCATCCGGGTCTTCGAGGAGGAGGCGGCGCACCTCGGCCGCATCGACTTCCTCACCCAGGGAACGCTGTACCCGGATGTCATCGAGTCGACGACGGCCGAGACGAAGACCGCCCAGAAGATCAAGACCCACCACAACGTCGGCGGGCTGCCGGCGGACCTGCGCTTCCAGCTCATCGAGCCGCTGCGCTACCTGTTCAAGGACGAGGTCCGCCGCGTCGGCCTGGAGCTCGGCCTGCCCGAGACGATGGTCCACCGCCAGCCCTTCCCGGGGCCCGGCCTCGCGATCCGGATCATCGGCGAGGTCACCGCGGAGCGGCTCGACACCCTGCGCGACGCCGACTGGATCGTCATCGACGAGATCAAGGCGGCCGGCCTCTACCGCAACGTGTGGCAGAGCTTCGCGATCCTCACCCCGGTCCGCAGCGTCGGCGTCATGGGCGACGGGCGGACCTACTCGAACGTCGTGGCGATCCGGGCGGTCACCTCGGACGACGGGATGACGGCCGACTGGGCGAAGCTGCCGTACGACGTCCTCGCGAAGATCAGCAGCCGGATCGTCAACGAGGTCCCCGGCGTCAACCGCGTCGTCTACGACATCAGCTCGAAGCCGCCCGCGACGATCGAGTGGGAGTGACCCGGGGTCGATGACGTCGCTGCCGCGCGTGTCGGTCGCGGTGTCCGGCGGCACCGCAAGGTTGCGCGGCCGGCTCGCACGGGGCGGACCCGACGGTACGATGTGGCCATGACCGACGACGCGACGCCCGACGCCTCCGGCTCGCCGGACGTCCCCGCGGAGCCCCCGGGCTCGGTCTGTCCATGGTGCTCGGCAGCGCTCCCCGCCGCAGACGCAGCCGCCTGCCCGAGCTGCGGCGCGACGCTCATCGAGGCGCCGACCGAGGACGAGGTCCCGGGCGTGACGACGCTCCACCCGGAGTACGCCGCGCGCCTTGCGCGCGCCGCGCGAGCGAAGGACGTGGCGCAGCGGCGCGGTCTGCTCGGCTGGCTCGCGGGCGACATCGACGAGGACGGGGGCGAGACGGGTGCAGAGCCCGCGCCGGAGGGCGCATTCGACCTGCCCGCCGAGGACGTCCGCCGCGAGATGCTCCGGCTCGAGATGGAGGCGCTGCTCCGCGAGGCCGAGGCCGAGGCGGCGGCGCTCAGCGCGGAACGCGGCGCCGGCCCGGATGCAGCCGACGCCGGCACGGACGACGCCGCGACGATCGAGGACCTCGACCCGTCGACGCTCGGCGGCGCGGACGACGGCGACCGACCCGCCTGATCCGGCGTCGGGCTATCCTCCCCGCGTGCCTGAGCGACTCCCCAGCCCCGGTCCCTCGTTCGCGCGCGAGCAGGACGTCCGGATCGGCGACCGCCGCCTGCGCGCCGGCATGACCCGCCCGACGGAGGCGCCCGACGGCTGGTGGCTCGCCGTCCTCTGGGTGGTCGACGACGAGGGCGTCGTGCCCTTCCGCGACGTCGCGCCGACGGCCGGGCCGCCCCCCGACCCGCCGCTCCAGCGGCTCGGGCCGGCGAT
Organism: Candidatus Limnocylindrales bacterium; assembly: GCA_041639095.1. GTDB lineage: Bacteria > Chloroflexota > Limnocylindria > Limnocylindrales > CSP1-4 > CAKKPP01. The sequence goes on from JBFKVO010000070.1 coordinate 5,648, forward strand.
GGTCGGCGCGCTGTCCGGGTTCATCCTCCAGGAGGCGGATCGGCTCGCGTTCCAGGTGGGCCCGATCGCTCCACCGGACGACGCGACGAGACCGTGGCGTGCGCCGCTCGCCGTCCGCGTCGCGCTCAAGTGGGAGCCGGCTCGAGCGGCGGCGATGCTCCCGAACCAGCTCGCCGAGACGGCGTTGACGGCGTTCCGCCAGTCGGTCGAGGGGCTGCACCGGCGGTGACCGCGAGCCGCGTCACAGGCGAGGGCGCCGAAGCCGATAGACTTCCGTGTCATGCGTGACCTCTTCGACGACTTCCTCAAGGAACTCGAGCGGCGCCAGGCCGAGGCCGAGGGCCGTCCGGCGCGCCGCGTCGAATCCGGCGTCGAGCGCCCGAGCGGC
>JBFKVO010000071.1:0-5971 GCA_041639095.1 Candidatus Limnocylindrales bacterium
AGATCGAGGACGGGATCGTCTACGTGAACGACGTCGCGCTCGACGAGCCGTACCTCTACGCTGGGCAGAACGGCCCGGAGCCGACGACGACGACGATCGACCCGCCACGCTGGGTCGTGCCGTCCGGCGAGCTGTTCGTCATGGGCGATCATCGGTCGCACTCCGCCGACTCCCGCGCGTTCGGGCCGATCCCGGTCGAGTCGGTCATCGGCCGCGCGTGGCTGCGCTACTGGCCGTTCGACGCGATCGGGATCCTCGACAGTCCGACGTATCCGGGGCTCCAGATCGCCGTGCCGTGAGCCCCGCCCTCGCCGCGGCCGCGTTCGCCCTCGTGATCGGGGCGGTCATGGCCGTCTCGGCGCGGGAGGGTCGCGTCGCCGTCCTCGGCCTCGTCATCGCGCTCGTCGCGACGCCGCTCGTCGCCGACCCACTGCCATCCGTGCCGGCGCTCGCGATCCGCCTGACCGCCGCCATCCTTGCGGCGTACCTCGTGCGCTCGGCGCTCGAGGGCGGGCCGACGGTCACCCTCGGGTCCCATCTCGGCTGGCCCGTCCACGTGGTCCAGGCCGCGACCGCCGCGGTCATCGGCTACGGGATCGCCACCGCGGGGACGTTCGCGGTGGCGCCGTCGGGCCCGCCCGACGGCGTCCTGCCGACGGTGGTCCCGCTCGGGCTCGCCGCCGCCGCGGCCGTGCTCGTGCTCGCCTTCGAGCCGATCGCGCTCGCGCGCGACGGGCTCCGGCTCGGGATCGGGCTCCTCCTTGCGCTCAGCGCGGTCAGCGTCGCCGCATCGGCGGTGCTCGGCCAGGCGGACGCCCTCGCCCAGATCGTCGTCGCGGCATCGACGGCCACGATCGCGGCCGGGACCGCGGTCGTCTGCATCGGCGCGACGGCCGCGAGCGGCGACCTCGCGCTGTCGCGGATCCCGTCGTCGCTGCGGACGCGGCGCCCCGGGTCCGACGACCCCGACGAGGACGAGATGGGTCCGCGATGACCGTCGTCATCGGGATCGGGATCGCCGTCGTCGCGGGGATCGCCGTCCTCGCCCTCGGCCGACGGTCCACGGTCGGCGGGACGGTGGGCCTCGCGAGTCTCCTCGCCCTGACCGCGCTCGCGATCGGGATCGCCGCCGGCGACACGCTGACCATCGGCGGAGCGACGATCGCGGGTTCGCTCTACCTGCGCCTCTTCCTGGCGATCGCCGCGGGGTCGGCCGCCCTCCTCGTGGTCATCGGGATGGCGGTCGGGGGACCGTCGTCGCTCGCGGGTGTCATCCTCCTCGCCCTCGCCGGCGCGGCGGCCGCGCTCGCGACGAGCGACCCGGTCGTCGGCGTCCTCGCGTCCAGCGCGGGATCGGTAGCGGCCGCCGTGGCCGTGGCGGATCGCCGGAGCGCGCCGAGGATCACCGTCGCGGCGCGGGCGCTGCGCGCGACCGTGGTATCCGGGCTCCTCGCGGCGGGCGGGATCGTGTGGCTGGCCGCTGGAGCTCGGGGGCTGGCCGTGCCCGGTCTCGACCCTCTCGACGAGGCGGGTCTCGCGCTGGGAGGCGGCGTCGTGGGCCTGGCCTACGCCCTCGTCGCGATCGGATTCGCGATCCGGGCCGGAGCGATCCCGTTCCACGGCTGGGCGGCGCGGATCGCCGAGGCGACCCCACCCGCGGGGATCCCCGCCGCGCTCGCGCTCGGGCCGGCCGGGTTCGCGGTCGTCGTCGTCGCCTGGCTCGACGGGACGGTCGGGACGCTCGCGGAGCCGCTGCCCGTCGAGCGGGGCATCGTCGCCCTCCTCGCGACCGTGAGCATCGTCCTCGGCGCCGTGGCGGCGTGGCTCCACGACGACATCGAGCACGTCGTGGCCTACTCGCTCGTCCAGGACGCCGGCGTGATCCTTCTCGCGGTCGCGGCGCTCGACCCGGCGGCCTGGGAGCCGGTCCGTCTCTGGATCCTCGCCGTCATCGCCGTCAAGTCGGCCCTCGCCGGGTGGGCCGCAGCGACACGCCATGCCTTCGGGACGCGCCGGGTGCCCGACCTCGGCGGATGGGCGCGCCGCTCGCCGGTGCTCGCCGCCGCGTTCACGATCATCCTCGTCTCGGCGGTGGGCCTGCCCGGTCTCGCGGCCTTCGAGGCGCGGTCCGACCTCATCGCGCTCGTCACCGACGGTCCGCTCGGCTTCGTGCTCCTCGCCGGGGCGCTCGCGCCGCTCGTCTACCTCGGCCGGATCCTCGTGGTCGGGTTCGGACCGCCGAGCACCTTCGTTCGTGCCGCGGCCGGGCCACTCCCCGTCCGCCCGCGACGCGCCGCGACGAGCGACCGCCCGGAGCGCTCACGGGACCGACGCCGGGTTCCCGGTGGCGATGCGTTCGCGGCACTCCAACTGCTCCCGGAGGCCTGGCGCGTCAATCGATCCCCGGTCGCCGCCACCCTCGTGCTCGTCCTCGCGATCGTCGGGATCACCGTCTCGGCGGGCGGCTTCGGCGCGGTCCAGGCGGCGGCCGAGCCGGCACTCGGCGGAAGCCCGCTCGAATCGTTCCTGCCGGGCGGCCCGGGCGAGCCGGGCCCCGGGGAGTCACCGGCGCCGACGCCGTCGGACGCCCCCGCGACGAGCGGCGATCCCGCCCCGAGCGTCGATCCATCGACCTCCGAGCCCACGACGCCGGGGACGAGCCCGGGCGGCCCGTCCCCGTCCGAGGAGCCGTCGGTCTCACCGGGGGCGAACCCGCCCCCGTCGTTCGAGCCTGTCTCGACGCCCTGACCCCGGCGCCCGCAGTGCCGGAAGCTGCGGCGCGGCGCCGGAGGGCGCGACGCCATGTCGCCCCCGCGCGCCTCAGTCGCCGGGGGCGAGCGCCCAGCGATCGATGTCGCGGTCGTAGGCGACGAGCTCGTCGGCGGCGAACCAGAGCGCGAGCTCCGCCGCCGCCGTCTCCGGCCCGTCCGACGCGTGGATCAGGTTCTGCGCCGTCTCGAGCGCGAAGTCGCCGCGCACGGTGCCGGGCGCGGCCTCGTGCGGGCGGGTCGCGCCGACCATGGTGCGGACGACCGCGACGGCGTTCGGCCCCTCGAGTGCCAGCGCGACGAGCGGGCTCGAGGTGATGAACGCGACGAGGCCGGCGAAGAAGGGCTTCTCGCGATGGACGGCGTAGTGGCGCTCGGCGAGCGCCCGGTCGACGTGGAGCAGCTTCAGCCCGACGATCTTCAGGCCGCGCTCCTCGAACCGGGCGATGATCCGTCCGGCGAGGAGGCGCTGCACGCCGTCGGGCTTGATGAGCACGAGGGTCCGTTCGTTCACGTTCGCAGGCACCGATGCGGGGGGATGTTCGGCGGAACCTTACCGCACGGGCGCCGCACCCGGGGTGCCGCTCCGCGCGCTCATTCGTCCGCGTCGGCCTCGTCGTCGGCGTCGCCGTCGTCGCCGGCGCGGGACGGCCCCGGGTCCTCGTCCGGGACGGCGTCGGCGCGAGCTGCGGCGTAGGCCCGCTGGGCGTCGGTCCGGCGCCCGAGCGCGCGGTAGGCATCGCCGCGGAGGAGCTCGACGAGCGCACCGCCGCGGTCGCCGAGCAGGTCGAGGATCGCGGGAGCGAGCGTGGGCTCGGTCCGCAGCGCGATCGCGAGACGGACGAGCGCCGGCGCGTCGTCGCCGGCCGTGAGCTCGTCGCGGGCCGCCTCGAGCTCGGTGCGCGGGTCGGGCAGTGCCGGCGGGAAGTCGTCGAGCCCGTCGGCGACGGCACGCGCGGCGGTCGCCGACCCACCGGGCTCCGTCGCAGGACCCGCGGCATGGACGCCGCCGGTCGCCACGGCGGCGTCCTCTTCGGGCCCGAACGTCCCCGGCGCCCAGATCGGGCCGTGCGGCATCCCGGCGAACAGCTCGTCGACGAGGCTGCCGAGTCGGTCCGCAGCCGCGGCCGCGAGCCGTCGCGCCTCGCCGGTCCGCCCGATCGCGGCCGCGGCCTCGGCGGCGATCGCCAGCGCGCGTCCCTCCGTCCCGCCCTGCTCCATGTGGGCGGCCGCCGCGTCGCCGGCCCCGGCCAGGTCGCCGGTCCGCCAGCGGATCTCGGCGAGGTCTGCGAGGGCGTCGGCGTCGAGCACGCCGGTCCCGACGAGGACCTCGTATTCCGCCCGCGCGAGCACGTACGACCCGGTCCGCAGATGCAGCCGTGCGAGGCGCAGATCGGCGGCGCGCGGATCCAGCGTGGCATCGACCCGCGCCCCGTTCGCCGGATCGGTCGCGGCGGGACCCGTCACCGGCTCGTCGTCCGTGGAGCCCTCATCCCGGGATCCGCAGGTGGCGGTCGAGGCTTCGCGTGTGGCGCGCCGGCGCGACGACCGCGAGCCGCAGCGCGTCGTCGACGAAGAGCTCCCGTGCAAGGCGCTCGAGGTCGGCGGCCTCGACCGCGGCGATCGCGTCGAGCGCGTCGTCGACCGTCATCACCCGGTCGTGGAGGGCCTCCTGGCCGCCGATCCACGACGCGACGTGGCGCGTCTCGTCCATGCGCAACTCGAGACCCCCCGCGAGGTACGACTTCGCTTTCGCGAGCTCGTCGGCAGGGACACGCTCGTCCCGCAGCCGCCCGAACTCGCTGAGGATCGCCTCGAGGGCGGCGCCGATGCCGGGCGGGTCGACCCCGGCGGACACCTCGAGCACGCCCGCGTCGGCGTATTCGATGATCCCCGAGCTGACGTCGTAGGCGAGCGCACGCTCCTCGCGGATGGACAGGAACAGCCGGCTGCTCATCCCGTCGCCGAGGACCGTGTTGAGGACGCTCAGCGCCCACGCGTCCGGATGATCGCGGTGGAGGGCGGGCACGCCGAGCGCGATCTGGGCCTGGGTCGTCGGCCGTCGGCCGACGGTCACGCGCTCGCCAGCCGGGAGCGGCGGCGCAGGAGCGTACCCGGGCAGGGTCCCGTTGCCCGTCCCGAACGCGCGGTCCGCAAGCTCGGTGGCGGTCTCGTGGGCGATGTCGCCGGCGACGGCGACGACCGTGTTCGCCGGACGGTAGGCGCTCTGCCAGAAGGCGTGGATCGTCTCGGTGGGGAGGGCGCGGATGCCGTCCTCGTCGCCGCAGATCTCGCGCCCGAGCGGGCTGTCGCCGAACATCGCCTGCTGGAAGAGGATCTGGGCGAACTCCGCCGGGTCGTCGAGGTAGCCGCGGATCTCTTCGATGACGATCGCCCGCTCGTGGTCGATCTCGTGGTCGGCGAGCGTCGGGCGGATGATCAGCTCGCCGAGGACGTCCATCGCGAGAGCCGCCTCGCGCCGGGGGACGCGTACCCAGTAGACGGTCGATTCGCGGTCGGTCGCGGCGTTGAAGGATCCGCCCACGCCCTCGATCGCCTCGCTGATCGCGCGGGTGGTGGGGAACGCCGCGGTTCCCTTGAACGTGATGTGTTCCATGAAGTGGGCGACGCCGGCCTGGTCAGGAGTCTCGAGCCGCGACCCGGCGAGCACGTAGGCGGCGATCGAGACGGACCGCGAGCCCGGGACGCGGGAGCTGATGACGCGCGGCCCTGCGGGCAGTGCGGTGCGTTCGAACATCGCCCGGGATGGTACAGGAACGGGCCGGCGCCCCGGCCGGTGGCCGGGGCGCCGGAGGTTGCCTGTGGTGGCTCGCGTCGGGTCAGGCCGCGATGAGCGGCTCGATCCAGGCGAGGAGGAAGAAGACGACGAACAGGATGCTCACGACCCACATCAGGGGGTGGATCTCGCCGAGCTTGCCCTTGAATGCCTTGATGAGGGTCCAGGCGATGAACCCGGCACCGATGCCCACGGCGATGTCGTAGGTCAGCGGCATGAGGATCAATGCGAAGAGCGCCGGGATGCCCTCTTCGGGATCCGCGACGTCGATCCCGGCGACCTGCTCGAAGAGGAGGTAGCCGACGACGATCAGCGCGGGCGCGGTCGCCTCCGCGGGGATCATCAGCGCGAGCGGCGCGGCGACGATCGCGACGAGGAACAGCACGCCCGTCACGACCGACGTGAA
>JBFKVO010000072.1:0-5944 GCA_041639095.1 Candidatus Limnocylindrales bacterium
AGGCGGCGCCACCACACGCCGCACTCGACGACAAGCTCGTGGAGGATCTCCTCCCGCACGGACCAGCGGCCTGGGCGGGGCGCATCCGGATCGCGCGGGAGCGTCTCGACCGCCGCCGCGAAGCGCGCGGGCACGGCCGCGAACGCGGCAAGCAGCTCCGCGCGGTCGAGGCTGGACCCGCTCACCCCGCGGCCACCGACCGCGCCGCGACCTTGAGGCGACGCGCCAGGTAGTCGCGCCGCCAGCGTTCGGTGTTCTCGACGTTGTTGAACGTGTATACGTGGAGGTCGACCACGCCCGCGGTCCGGTCGGCGACGATCGGCGCGATCCCTGCGAGCAGCGCGTCGGGCCGGTAGAAGCCGCCCTGCCGGACGAGACGCGCGACGAAGCGCAGGTTCTTCGTCAGGAACCGATGCGTGTCGGCGACCCCGATCCGCGCCGAGATCGCGAGGAGCTTCTGCGGGTCAGCGACGCCGGGGATCCCGATCTGGACGGGGAGCGTCATCCCCTCCGCCCGCCGCTCGGCGATCCACGACCCGATCGCGGCCGGGTCGAAGCAGAGCTGGGTCGTCATGTACGCGGCGTACGGCGCCTTGGCCCGGAGCGCCTCGAGCAGCACGCCGTCGGCGATGAACCCATGGCCCTCCGGATAGCAGGGGATGCCGATCTCGGACAGCGGGTGGCCGATCTCGTGCATCGCCCGGAGGAGCGACAGCCCGTCCGGGAACTCGCCCGGCTCCTTCGCGTCGCCGCCGACGACGAACGCCCGATCCGCCCCGACCCCCTCGAGCCAGGTGACGAGATCGACGAGGTGCGCGCGGTCGCGGACCATCCGGGCCGAGAGGTGCGGCACGGCGCGGAAGCCGCGCGCCTGGAGCGCCTCGACGAGCTCGATCGTCGCCTCGACACCCTTCGCCGGCGACGCGGTCACCGTGACGGTCGCGCCCGGCGGCAGCCACTCCGCCTGGGCGAGGGCGTTGCGGATCGGGACGAGCTCGAAGGTCGGCGTCCGCAGGACGCCCGCGAGCGCCGCCCGCTCCTCGTCCGAGAGCCCGATCCGCCGCCGGAAGAACACCGAATGCGCTCCGATCCTGCTCGTCGCCCGCCCGGAACGCCCTAGACGTCCGAGTCCGGGAACGCGGCCTTGCGCTTCACGATGAACTCAAGGAGCGCCTCGTCGATCGCGTCGTCGAGCGGCGGCGCCTCGTATTCGGCGAGCATCCGCTTCCAGATCGCGTTCGCCCGCTGCGCGGCGTCGAGCGAGCCGTCCTCCTGCCACTGCTCGAAACTGTTGTTGTCGGCCGTCTCGGAGCGGTAGAAGGCGGTCTCGAAGTTCGCGAGCGTGTGGGCCGTGCCCAGGAAGTGCTGGCCCGGGCCGTTGTCGCGGATCGCGTCGATGCCCTGGCCGTTCTCGGACATGTCGACGCCCTTCACGAAGACCGCGGCCATCCCGCACTGGTCGGCGTCGAGGATGAACTTCTCGTAGCCGATCGCGAGCCCGCCCTCGAGCCAGCCCGCGGCATGGAGGACGAAGTTCACCCCGGCGAGGATCGTCGGCTGGAAGGTCGCCGCGGATTCGTAGGCCGCCTGCGCGTCGGCGACCTTCGAGGCGCACAGGTTGCCGCCCGAGCGGAACGGGACGCCGAGCCGCCGCGCGAGGGCGGCCATCGTGTACAGGACGAGCGCCGGCTCCGGGGTCCCGAACGTCGGCGCGCCCGACTGCATCGAGATCGACGACGCGAACGAGCCCATGACCACCGGCGCGCCCGGCCGGACGAGCTGGGCGAACGTCATCCCGGCGAGCGCCTCGGCCAGCGTCTGGGCGCACACCGCGGCCGCGGTCACCGGGGCCATGGCGCCGGCGAGGATGAACGGCGTGATGAGCGTCGCCTGGTTCGCCTGCGCGTAGGCGCGCGCGGCCCCGAGCATGATCGAGTCCCACACGAGCGGCGAGTTCGCGTTGATCAGGCTGAGGACGACCGTCTTGTCCTCGAGATACTCCGGGCCGAACAGGATCCGGGCCATCTCGACGGTGTCCTCGGCCCGCGACGGGTGGGTGACGGAGCCCATGAACGGCTTGTCGGAGTAGCGCATGTGCGCGTAGACCATGTCGAGGTGGCGCTTGTTCACCGGCAGGTCCACGGGCTCGCAGATCGTCCCGCCCGAGTGGTGGAGGTGGGGCGACGCGTACGCGAGCTTCACGAAGTTCTGGAAGTCGTGGAGCGTGCCGTAGCGGCGGCCGCCGTCGAGGTCGCGCACGAACGGTGAGCCGTAGTTCGGGGCGAACACGGTGTGCATCCCGCCGATCCGGACGCTCCGCTCCGGGTTGCGCGCCTCCTGGACGAACTCGCGTGGCGCCGACGCCTGGACGATGCTCCGGCACATCCCGCGCGGGAAGCGGACGCGCTCCCCGTCAACGTCCGCGCCCGCGTCGCGAAGCAGGCGCAGCGCGTCGGGGTCGCCGCGGAACTCGACCCCGACCTCCTCGAGGATCGTGTCGGCGTTGTGCTCGATCTGGGCGAGGCCCTCCTCGTTGAGGACCTCGAACGGCGCGAGGGTGCGGGTCAGGAACGGCTGCGTCTCGACGTGGGCGTGGAGGCGGGCCGCCTGGCGCGCGGCACGGCCGCCGGCGCGGCGGCGCGGGGTGTCGTCGGTCATCGGATCTCCTCCGGTTCGGGCTGGAGGGTGGCGGAAGGGCGCGCGCGTCGCCGCGGCCGGCCCGCGCCGGACGCTCCCGCGGCAGCGAGCGAACGAGGGACGAACGTCGCGTCGCCGCGGCCGGCGGGCAGGTCCACGAGGCGGGCGAGGTTCGGCAGCGACGCCGTCCGGTGGGGGATCGCGAGCGCCTCGACGAAGTGCTCCTGGAAGCGCGGCGCGATCGCCGTCTCGATCTTCTCGACGCGTCGGACGACGTCCTCGATCTCGCGTCGCGCCGCGACCGACAGGAGGGCGATGAGGGCCCCCGTCCCGGCCGCGTTCCCGGCCGACCCGACCGACGCGAGGTCGCAGTCCGGAATGAGCCCGAGGACCATCGCGTGGGTCGTGTCGATGTGGCTGCCGAAGGCGCCGGCGAGGCGGATCTCGTCCACGGCGTCGATCCCGGCATGGTCCATGAGCAGGCGCACGCCGGCGTAGAGGGCGGCCTTCGCGAGCTGGATCGCGCGGACGTCGTTCTGGGTGATGACGAGACGCGGGTCGGCGTCGCGCAGGACGTAGGAGAAGGTGCGGCCGTCGGGGACGATCCGCGGCGTGCGCGCCGCGAGCGACCCGTCGATGATCCCGTCCGGCGTGATGACGCCGGCGAGGTAGAGCTCGGCGACCGCCTCGATGATCCCCGAGCCGCAGATGCCGGTCACCCCCGTCTTCCGGAGCGCCACGGCGAACTTCGGCTCGTCCGACCAGTGCTCCGAGCCGATCACCCGGAACCGCGGTTCGAGCGTGTCGCGGTCGATGCGCACCCGCTCGATGGCGCCCGGAGCGGCGCGCTGGCCGCCGCTGATCTGGGCGCCCTCGAACGCGGGCCCCGTCGGCGACGACGCGGCGAGCAGCCGCTCGCGGTTGCCGAGCACGATCTCCGCGTTCGTGCCCACGTCGACGACGAGCCGGATCCGCTCCGCCGGTACCTCGTGCGGAGCCTCGGCGAGGATCACGCCGGCCGTGTCCGCCCCGACGTGCCCCGCGATGCAGGGCAGGACGTAGACGCGCGCGCCACCGTTCACGTTGAGCCCAAGCTCGGCGGCGCGGACCCGCACCGACCGGTCGGTCGCGAGCGCGAACGGCGCTGACCCCAGGGGCGTCGGGTCGATCCCGAGGAGGAGGTGGTGCATGATCGGGTTGCCGACGACCGCGAGCTCGAGGATGTCCGCGACATCGGCCCCGGCCGCGGCGGCGAGCCCGCTCACGAGGTGGTCGACCGCCTCGCGAACCGCACGCGTCATCTCGGCCGCCCCGTCGTCGTGGAGCATCGCGTAGGAGACGCGGCTCATCAGGTCCTCGCCGAAGCGGATCTGCGGGTTCATCACCCCGTTCGAGGCCAGGACGGCGCCGTCGGCGAGATTCGTGAGGTGACCGGCGATCGTCGTCGAGCCGACGTCGATCGCGACCCCGAGCGCGCGGTCGTGGTAGCCGGGCCAGACGGCCGTCAGCGTCCGCTCGTCGTGGACCGCGACGGTGACCTTGTGGCCGCCCGCCGCGAGCCCCGGCTGGAGCGCCTGGAGCACGTGAAGGTCGGCCTCGAGGCCGGTAAGGCCCCACTCGCGCTCGAGCGCGGCGAGGACCCGCGGCAGCTCACCGCCCGGTGTCGCGAGCTCGGGCGGCGCGATCTCGACGTAGTGGAGGCGGACGGCCGGGTCGATCGCGAACGGGCGGACCTCGACGCCCTTGCGCACGACCTGGCGATGGACCTGGCTCTCGGGCGGGACGTCGATGACGGCGTCGCCGCACAGCTCCGTCGAACACGACAGGCGCCGACCGGGGGCAAGCTTCTCGCGCTGCTCCTCGTACTCGCGCTCCTTGGCGGTCCACGGCCCGAGGTGCTCCGGCCGCGACGAGATGCCGTGCTTCGCGAACTCGCCGACGCTCTGCTGGACCTGGCAGCGCCCGCAGATCCCGCGCCCGCCGCAGACCGAGTCGATGTCCACGCCGAGCGCACGGCCCGCGTCGAGGATCGTCGTCCCGGCCGGGAACCGGCCGCGCCGGCCGGACGGGGTGAAGATGACGAGCGGGTCGGCGCCGGTGGTCGCCATCGGGCGCCTCAGCCGATCCCCCCGTCCCTGCCGGCCGCCGCGCGCAGCGCCCGCCGGTTGACACGGCGGCCCTGCACACCCTCGGCCGGCGGCTCGCGATGGGCGCGGATCCAGCGCGCCGCGTCCTGGTCGTTGCCGTTGAGGACGTCCGCGGCCATGATCGCCGTCCGCACCTCGGGCATCAGCGGGTTCGTGATCGCCGACGTCAGCCCCGACGCCATCGCCATCGCCAGGAACGGCCCGTTGATCCCTTCCCGGTTCGGCAGCCCGAAGCTCACGTTCGACGCACCGCAGGTCGAGTTCACCTTCAGCTCGTCCTGGAGCCGCCGGACGATCCGGAACACCTGCCGGCCGGCCGACGCCATCGCCCCGATCGGCATGACGAGCGGGTCCACGACGATGTCCTCGCGCGGGATCCCGTGGTCGGCCGCGCGCTCGACGATCTTCTTCGCGACGGCGAAACGGACGTCGGGATCCTCGGAGATACCGGTGTCGTCGTTCGAGATCGCGACGACCGCCGCACCGTATTTGCGCACGAGCGGGAGGACGCGCTCGAGGCGCTCCTCCTCCCCGGTGACGCTGTTCACGAGGGGCTTGCCCTGGTAGACGGCCAACCCGGCCTCGAGCGCCTCGACGATCGACGAGTCGATCGAGAGCGGGACGTCCACGAGCGACTGGACGAGCTGGACCGTCTTCGCGAGGATCGCCGGCTCGTCGGCGAGCGGGATGCCGGCGTTGACGTCGAGCATGTGCGCGCCGGCCTCGACCTGGGCGATCGCGTCGCGCTCGACGCGGCTGAAGTCGCCGTTGCGCATCTCCTCCGCGAGGAGCTTGCGGCCGGTCGGGTTGATGCGCTCGCCGATGAGGACGAACGGGCGGTCGAAGCCGATGACGACCTCGCGCGTCGGCGAGGAGAGGCGGGTCTCGGTCACGCGTCGGTCCGGGCCGTGCCGGTCCGAGCCATGCGGGTCCCGGCCGCGTCGGCCCCGGCCACGGCGGTCCTCCGGCGTGCCGGCGGCGGCCCGGGTGCCCGCTGGCGGGTCGCGTCGATCCCGCCGGCGGCGACCAGCGCCTTCAGCCGGTCCGGCGAGTAGTCGGCCTCGAGGCGCGCCGCCTCGGCCTCGGCCTCGGCCGGCAGGTCGTCGCCGCAGGCGCGCTGTTCCTTGCGCCACTCCTCGAGATAGCGGTCGTACGCGCGC
>JBFKVO010000073.1:0-5904 GCA_041639095.1 Candidatus Limnocylindrales bacterium
GATCCGGTGCGGGAGGAAGCCGGAGCGGATCTCCTCGGGGTGAACCTTGCCGACACGACGGCGTACCCCTTCGAGCGAACCCTCGCTCACGTCCTCCTGGCCGAGTGGGCGCAGGCGCGCCGCGACCTGGCAGATGCGGAGGCCCACGTACGCGAGGCGCTCCGGATCGGCGGACCCGATGGCAGCGGCACGAGCGGCGAGGAGGAGATCCTGCTCGCCGAGATCCTGCTCGAGCGCGGCGGGCGGGAGCGCGTGGACGAGGCGAAGGCGCTCCTCGACCGGCGTGCGGGCGATCGTCCGTCGCTCTTCGTACGCAGCCGCCACCGCCTGTACGTCGCACAGACGCGAGCCTCGCTCGCACTCGGGGATCGTGCGAAGGCAGCCGAGTGGGCTCGGGCGGCGCTCGACGCGGCATCGGCCGAGCACTCCGGCCTCCGCTACCACCCCACGCTGGGCCTCGTCGAGGACGACCCCGAACTCCGACGCTGGCTCGGCGACGTCGCCGCGGGCCGCGCCTAGGACGCCGGAGCCCCGTCGCCCACTCTTCGGCTCGCCGCTCCAAGCGCGCCCGATCCCGAACGCTCCGCCGTTCGAGTCATGGCGATTCCGTGGACGTGCCGCCATGCACTGCCCCGTGGAACGCCCAGCGAGCGGTGCGTCGGACGGGAGCGCCGGGATCGCCGCGCCGGAACGCCACGCGAGCGAAACGGCGGGCCAGCGGCGCGAGATCGTGAATCTGGAACGCCCACCGTTCGGAACGACGGACGAGAAGGGCGTCCTCCGTCGCACCGCTCGCCACGCGTTCCAGCAAGCCGTGCTCCCGGATCCATTCGCGGATCTAGCGGATCAGGGCGAGATCGCGGAGAACGGCGCCGCTTTCGACGTCGGCGGGTGAGCAGGCGCCGGGCGCGCAGGTGATCACTGCGAGGTCCCACAGCCTGCTCCCGGCGCGTCCGGTGCCATCGACCCAGGACACCCGCATGCCGCGAAGCCCGGACACCGGTGCCGTGACCCGTATGCCGATCACGGCGTTGGCTGTGCCGGCGATGACCGCGTCTCCGGCACGGGGATCGAGGATCGGGACCGTCACCAGCTCGGGCGGCCACCCCGGCACCAGACCGACACCCGATCCCTGGTCCTGACCGTCGTACGTGCCGATCCCGATCACCTCGACTCCGCTGGCGTGCAGGACCTCGATACCGGTGACCCGGACCGGTCCAGGGACCTCGACCGGCACGCCGACGCTTCCGACCGTGTATGTGGCCCCGACTTCGAATGGCAGCGTGCTGTACACAATCTGTGGGGGGCGCTCCAGGTCGAGCCGCTGTGCCTGTGGCGGGACCGGCGCTTCGGTGGCGCAGGCGGCCACGGTCAGGAGCGCGTGCACCGCGATCGCAAGGGCGCGTGTCCTCGAGGCGCGGGCTGCACGCTGGCAGGTTACCCTCCGGCGGTGCGGCCCAGGTCGGCCTCCTGGCTGCGGGCGCGCTCGCGCTCGTGCTTCGCGAGGAGGCGCTTGCGGAGGCGGATCGCGGTCGGGGTCACCTCGACCAGCTCGTCCGCCGCGATGAACTCGATCGCGGATTCGAGCGTCAGCGGTCGCGCCGGCGTCAGGCGGAGCGCCTCGTCGTGGGCGTGCGTCCGGATGTTCGTCAGCTTCTTCTCCTTCGTCGGGTTGACGTCCATGTCGCCCGAGCGCGCGTTCTCGCCGACGATCATCCCCTCGTAGACCTCGACGCCTGAGCTGATGAACAGCTCGGCGCGGTCCTGGAGGTTGAACAGCGCATACGCGTTCGAGGTGCCCGACCGGTCGGCCACGAGCACGCCGTTCGTGCGGTGCGTCACCTCGCCGGCCCACGGTCCGTAGCCCTCGCCGATCTGGTGGAGGAGCGCCGTCCCGCGCGTGTCGGTCAGGAGCTGCCCTCGGTAGCCGATGAGCCCGCGCACCGGCAGCACGTACTCGAGCCTGACGCGCCCGTCGGCGTCGGTCGACATCTGCTCGAGGCGGCCCTTCCGGCCGGCGAGCGCGCCCTGGACCTCGCCGATGTAGTCGGGCGGGATGTCGACGGTGATCCGCTCGTACGGCTCGTGCGTGGCGCCGTCGAGCTCGCGCAGGATCACCTCGGGCCGCGAGACGGTCAGTTCGAACCCCTCGCGCCGCATCTGCTCGATGAGGACGGCCAGCTGGAGCTCGCCCCGGCCGCGGACCTCGTACGTGTCGCCCGACTCGGTCGGGTGGACCTCGATCGAGACGTTGCCGAGGACCTCTCGCTCGAGCCGCGCACGGATCTGGCGGCTCGTGACGTACTTCCCGTCGCGGCCGGACAGCGGCGACGTGTTCACGCCGAACGTCATGCGAAGCGTCGGCGCGTCGACGTCGAGGCGCGGCAACGGGCGCGGGTCGGCCGGGTCCGTGATCGTGTCGCCGATCGTCACCTCGGGCAGGCCGGCGACGGACACGATGTCGCCGGGACCCGCCTCCCCGATGTCGATCCGGTCGATCCCGTGCGCCGTCTGTAGGCTCGTGACCGTGCCGCTGAGGGTGACGGTCCGGCCCGGCTCCACCGTCCCCGCGGTGTCATCGGCTTCCTCGCGCACGACGCTGATCCGCTGGCCGGTCCGGATCGTCCCGTTCCAGATCCGCCCGACCGCCATCCGCCCGACGTAATCGTTGGCCGAGAGGTTGGTGACGAGGAGCTGGAGCGGATGGTCCGGCTCGTAGCGTGGCGGCGGTGTCACCGACACGAGCTGGTCGAGCAGCGGGCGCAGGTCCGTGCCCGGCTTCGCCATGTCCAGCGTCGCCGTCCCGGCCTTCGCGTTCGTGTACACGATCGGGAACTCGATCTGGTGCTCGTCCGCCCCGAGATCGATGAACAGCTCGTAGACGGCGTCCACGACCTCGGCCGGCCGCGCGTCCGACCGATCGATCTTGTTGATCGCGACGACCACGGGCAGGTGGCGAGCCATCGCCTTCTGCAGCACGTACCGGGTCTGCGGCAGGGGCCCCTCGGCGGCGTCGACGAGGAGCAGCACGGCGTCGACCATCAACAGCGAGCGCTCCACCTCGCCCCCGAAGTCGGCGTGACCGGGGGTGTCGACGATGTTCAGGCGGACGTCACCGACATCGACCGTCGTCTGCTTGGCGAGGATCGTGATCCCCTTCTCGCGCTCGAGATCGCCGGAGTCGAGCACGCGGTCGACGACGGCCTCGTTCGAGCGGAATGTGCCGGTCTGGCGGAGCATCGCGTCGACGAGCGTCGTCTTGCCATGGTCCACGTGGGCCACGATCGCGACGTTGCGGAGGTCGTCGCGGGTCGCCGTCGCAGGGCTCGGGGAGCTCATCGGCGGCGCGACGGGCATGGTGGAACGGGTCGTGTCGGTCATGGGCCGGCGCAGTGTCGCACAATGGGCCCGTGACCGTCGCCGCCGTGATCCTCGCCGCGACCGCGGAGAGCGCCCTCGAGGACGCCGAGGGACTGCCCCGCGTCCGACGGATCGTGGACGCCGCCTGGTCCGGCGGAGCCATCCCGATCGTCGTCGTCGCCCCCGACCCGGACGGTGGCGTCGCCGCGGCCCTCACCGGCGCCCCGGTCACGCTTGCCGAGCCCGCTCCCGCCGACGGTGGACCGGTCGCCCAGATCGCACGCGGCATCGACGTCGCCGTCGCCGAGGTCCGCGAGACCGATGCCGCGATCGTATGGCCGGCCCGCTACGTGTGGACCGGCCCCGAGACGATCACGTCGCTGATCGAGGCGCACGGGGTGGGCGATCGGCGCGCGTCCGTGCTGCGCCCCGCCTTCGACGGGACCGCCGGCTGGCCGGCCGTCGTCCCGCTCGCCCATCGCGATGTGCTCGGGACGATCGGTGCGGACCGCATGCCCGACGACATCCTCGGGGACCTGGACGCGAGGGGGATCCCGGGCGCGACCGTCGAGGTCGGCGACCCGGGTGTCGTCTTCGACGCCTCCACGCCCCATGCCGACCTGCCGCCCTATGCGGGGCCCCCCGAACCCGCGTCGGGCCACGTCCACGAATGGGGCGCCGTCGTCGCCGACGAGCCGGACGACGCTCCCCTCCCCGGTCCGACGATCGCGCCGCTGCCGGACGACTGAGCGCGACCTCTTCTTGTCATGGTCTCGGTAACTCCGTAACGTGACGGACGCCGTGTTGACCGCGACCGGGCCGACGCCGGCGATCGAGGCCGTGCTCGAGCGGTTTCATCTGCGCTACGGCGTGCCGGCGATCGGCGGGGGGATCGTCCACCGCGACGGGCCCGTCGAACTGGCGGTTCGCGGAGTCCGCGTACGAGGCCGCGACGACCCGGTCCAGCTCGAGGACCCGTGGCACATCGGGTCGTGCGGGAAGTCGATCACGGCCGCGCTCTACGCCCGCCTCGTGGAGGCGGGCAGGGCCCGCTGGGGTGCGACCGTCGGCGAGCTGTTCCCGGACCTCGATGATCTCGTCAATCGCGCCTGGCACGACGTCCCTGTCGAGGAAGTCCTCGTCCATCGCTCGGGCCTCCGCGCGAACCTTTCGCGCTCCGAGCAGCGCGTCGCGACGACGGACACCGGGCCGATCGTCGATCAGCGGACCGAGCTGGTGGCCCGGGCGCTCGCGGGACCGCCTCGTGGCCGCGGCCGGTTCCGCTACTCCAACCTCGGCTACGCGCTCGTCGGAGCGGCGATCGAGCGGATCACCGGCCTCGGCTACGAGGACGCGCTCCGGCGTCACCTGCTTGAGCCGCTCGGGATGACGTCCGCGGGATTCGGACCCCCGCCGAGGCTGTGGGGCCACGGCGGGACCATGCGGTCGCTCGGGCCCCTCGGCGGGATCGACCTCGGCCGGTCGCGGCCGGCCGATCCCGCGGATCCGATGTCCGACAACCCGCCCGTCGTGGCCCCGGCCGGGCGCCTCCACGTCAACCTCGCGGATTGGGCGCGGTTCCAGCGCGTCTTCCTGGCCGCGGGTGCCGGGTACCTGTCCCCCGCCTCGGTCGAGCGCCTGCTTACGCCGATCCCCGGTCCGGGGACGTTCCAGGCGCTCGGCTGGGCACCGATCCCCGACTCGCTCCCCGAAGGGTCCTTCGGCCAGCAGGGATCCAACACGTACTGGGTCGCCACGGCGGTCATCGACCGGCGGCGCGAGCGTACGGCCCTCGTCGTCACCAACCAGGGCAGCGTGCGCATCCTGGGGGCGCAATTCGAGGCTGCGATCGAGCTCCTCGCCCGACCCTGACCCGCACCGCGATGGCGGTCGACTCGAGCCGGAGTTCAGCGGAGCGGATCGATCCCCGCGGCCGGGGCCATCAGGAACCACCAGAGGTTGGCGAGGACCACCGCGAGGACGATCCCGACGGCGATCTGCCAGTCCCGGCCGGTGACGACCGCCTCCCGCTCCTCGGATCGGGTCCTGACGAGGATGAGCGCGGCGACGATTGCCTCGAGCGGGATCACGACGCCCGTCGAGATCGTCAGGATGAAGCGGATCGCCCCGACGGCGACGAGGATCCACAGGATCCGGACGGCGGCCCAGCGCGCCCACACGAGGCCGCGCGTCAGCCCCCATGCCGTCGTCGCGAGGGCCGCGATCGCGACGGGCAGCCCGATGCCGGCGATGAGCGCCTCCTGCGGGACGCCGACGGTGACCGCGACGAACACCGCCGCGGCTCCGGCCACGACCGCGAGGACGAGGAAGAAGCCGGACGCCCACCGGTCGAACCGGCTCGTCGCATGCTGATCGATCACCGACATCGCACGCCCTCGATCGCGGAGTCCGCCGCCGCGCATCAGCGTTGACGCCGTTGCCGCCTGCAAGACCCGCCCGACGCGGGTGGGCTGTCGCTAGGTCGGCGGCAACCGCCCCGCCGCGATGCGCCGACGCGCGTCGCGCAGGCGGGCGACCGGGACC
>JBFKVO010000074.1:0-5862 GCA_041639095.1 Candidatus Limnocylindrales bacterium
AGGACGGTGATCTCGCGCTCCATGAGCAGGCCCGCGTAGGCGGGCAGGATCTCCGCGACGCCGACCGTGGACGCGTGCGCCCGGTGCGCCGACCCGAACGCGTCGTTCACGTAGACGTCCGCGTACGAGGCGAGCTGCCGCGCGAACTCGGGGTCGTTCGCCTCCTCCTCGGGATGGAACCGGAGGTTCTCGAGGAGGAGGATCTCGCCCGGTCGCAGGCGGTGGACCGCGTCCTCCGTGCCGACACCGAGCGCCGAGCCGGTCACCGGCACCATGCGGCCGATGAGCTGCGACAGGCGCTCGCCGACGGGGCGGAGCCGGAGCCCGTCCTGGACCTTGCCGTTCGGCCGGCCGAGGTGGCTGGCGAGCACGACGCTCGCCCCACCGAGAAGGAGATGGCGGAGGGTCGGGATGACCGCCCGGATGCGCGAATCGTCGGTGACCTTGCCGTCCTGGAGCGGGACGTTGAAGTCGACGCGAACGAAGACGCGCTTCCCGGCGACGTCTGCGTCGCGGATCGTGAGCTTGTCCATGGCGCTTCCTGTGTGCAGGGGGTGGCGGTGCGCGCGGAGGGCCGGCGCGGGCGGCGGGACGTCAGGCGGTCGCGGCGGCCGGGAGCCGTGCCGCGACGTGGCCGATGAGATCGGCGACGCGGCAGCTGTAGCCCCACTCGTTGTCGTACCAGGCGATGACCTTCACCATCGTCCCGCCGAGGACCATCGTGCTCTCCGAGTCGACGATCGAGCTCCGGCTGTCGCCGCGGAAGTCGGACGAGACGAGCGGCTCGTCGGACACGCCGAGGATGCCCTTCATCGGGCCCTCCGCGGCGGCGCGGAACGCGTCGTTGATCTCCTCGACGCTCGTGGGCCTGCCGACCTCGGCAGTGAAGTCGACGACGCTCACCGTCGGAGTCGGGACGCGGAGGCTGAAGCCGTCGAACTTGCCCTTCAGGTCGGGGATGACGAGCGCCAGCGCCTTCGCCGCGCCGGTCGTCGTCGGGATGATGTTCTGGCCGGCCGCGCGCGCCCGGCGCGGGTCCTTGTGGGCGACGTCGAGGATCCGCTGGTCGTTCGTGTACGAGTGGATCGTGTTCATCAGCCCGCGCTCGATCGTGACGAGATCGTGGACGACCTTCGCCGCCGGGGCGAGGCAGTTCGTCGTGCAGCTCGCGTTCGAGATCACGTGGTGGGCGGCGGCGTCGTAGCGGTCCTCGTTGACACCGAGGACGATCGTCACGTCCTCGTTCTTCGCCGGGGCGCTGATGATCACCTTGCGGGCGCCGGCAGTGAGATGTGCCTTCGCCTTCTCCGCGTCGGTGAAGATCCCGGTCGACTCGAGGACGATGTCGACGCCGAGGTCGCCCCAGGGGAGCGCCGCCGGGTCTTTCTCCTTGAGCACGCGGATCTCGCGGCCATCGATGATCAGGGCGTCGTCGGTGTGGTCGACGGTGCCGGGATACGCCCCGTACGTCGAGTCGTGCTTGAACAGCAGCGCGTTCAGCGAGGTCTCGACGAGATCGTTGACGGCGACGACCTCGACATCCGGCGTCCGCTCGATCAGGGCCTTGAGGGATTGGCGGCCGATCCGCCCGAACCCGTTGATGCCGACGCGGACTGCCATGGTCGAACCTCCTGGACGGGCGCCGCGCTCGGCGCGGCACGTTCATCGCGGTACGGATCCCCCGGCCCGCCGCGCGTCCCGGACAGGGCGTCCCGCGCGCCACGGGGCACTCTCATTCTAGCAAAGGGCCCCCGCTCCCCCGCCCTGGGCGGTCGCCGGGGCCCGTGCCCGAGAGACGACGAGGCCCCCGCCGTCGCCGGCGGGGGCCTCGGATTCGATGACGTGAGGTCTGCTCAGCCGCCGATCTTGAAGACCGTGTTGCCGCACCGCGGGCAGGTGCCCTTGAGGGCCGGCTTGCCGTTCTTCATGGTGACCTGCTGGGGGTTCTGGACCTCGACCTTCATCTTGTCCTTCACGCAGTAGGCCTGGGCCATCGGTGTCCTCCTCGTCCTGCCTGGGCGTCACGGGAGCACGTGTCCCGCGTCCGCGATCTTCGCTTGCTTACGTCCACAGCGACGGTCGCCAGCGATCCGTCCCTGCCCGCCGCTTCTGGCGGTCCATCTCGGCGAGGATCAGGAGCCCTTCGAGCCCCGTCTCCACGCACGCTGCCTCCGCGGCCGTTTTGGCCTCCCCGGTCACGAAGTCGCCGGTGGAGCGCTGCGCGTAGACCGTGCAGACGACTCCCGCCCGACTTCCGGCCAGCGCGGCCAGCACGAGCACCGCCGAGGCCTCCATCTCGAAGTTCATGACGCGCTGGCGCGCCATGTCCTCGGCGAGGTCAGGGTAGCGGATGGGGAGCTGCGGGATCGGGCGCCCCTGCGCACCGAAGAACCCCGGAGCCGTTGCCGTCACCCCGACGTGGTACCGATGTCCGAGCCGGGCTGCCGCCTCGACGAGCGCCGCGACCGCCTCGTAGTCGGCGACCGCCGGGTACCCGTCATGGACGAAGTACGCCGTCGTCGCCTCGAGGCGGACCGCGCCGGTCGAGATGATCAGGTCCCCGAGGCCGATCTCCGGTTGGAGCGACCCGCAGGAGCCGACCCGCACGAACGTCGGCCGTTCCGTGATCGCCAGGATCTCCGCCACCACGATCTCGACGTTGTCGGTGCCGATCCCCGTGGAGACGACCGACACGCGCTCGCCGCGATACGTCCCGGTGAGCGACGAGAACTCCCGGTGCTGGCGCACGAACTCGACAGAGTCGAGACGCGTGCCGATCCGGGCGGTCCGGTCGGGGTCACCAGGGAGGAGGATGTACTCGGCCAGTTCGCCTGGACCGAGATCGATGTGGTACTGCCGTTCTCCCACCGGGAGTGCGACGCGGGGGTCCGCGTTCGGCAAGCCCTCTCCCCTCGCTCAGGTGCGTGCTTCGCTGGCGCGAAACTCGGCCGAGGATAGTCCCGCGTTCGTGCGAGCGTCAAGCACGGCCACGCACGAATCGTCGGCCACCACGCACGCGCCTGACCTCCGCCGGGTCCCGCACGGCGCCCGATCGGCATCGCGGCCGGGCGCCGGGGCGGATGCGGGGGCCGCGCCTCGGGCGGTGAGCGGCGAGCCCGATCAGGCGCCGGGCGGTGGGCGGGCCGGGCAGCCCGACCGGTCAGGCACGGGGCATGGGCCGGGCGATGCCGGCGAGGCGGAGCGCGACGCGCGCCGCGAGCCGGCGGCGCGCAACGTGGCGCCGGAGGAGCGCCGCGGCGAGCGATGTGAGCGCCAGAAGCAGCGCTGCGCCCACGCCCATGAGCGGATCGGGCGCCACGCCGAGGCCCGCGTCGAGCCACGGGGTCTCGGCGCTCTGTGTCGCCAAGGGCGCGTCCTGCGCGGTGTCCCCGTCCGCTCGCAGCCCCGTCCCGATCGCTGGCAGTGGCTGCCCGAGGGCCCCGAGACGGACGATCCCCGCCGCGTCGTCCACGCGGACCGCGTGGGCGCCGTTTTCCAGGCGGACGACGATGCCGAGGACGTTGATCGCATCGCCGGCGCGCACGAGTCGCGCGATCTCGAGCGCCGGACCCTCCGCGCGGACCGCGGCGACCGCCGTGCCGTCGTCGAGATCGATGACCCCGTCGATCACGCGAACGGCGATCCCGCCGACCCGCACACGCCTTCCCACGTGCTCGGCGAGCGCGGCGAGGTCGACGTCGAGGACCCCGGGCGCCGTCCCGGCAGCGGCCGAGCCGCCGCGCGACGACGCGATCCCGCGGCCGCTCCCGCCGTCAGTCGTGCTGCTGCCGCCCGCCGTCGTGTCGGCGGCCGGCCCGAGCGCGATGTCGGCCGTCGATCGGGGCAGGACGGCGAACCGCCGGTCGGTCGCGGTCGGGTACGGACGACGCACGACCCCGACGATCGTCGCGCGGCGGCCCTCGATGAGTCCCGTGGACGGGATCCCCGATCCGGCCTGGCCGACGATCGCCATCCGGCTTCCCCCGACGAGGAGCTCGGCCCGCCACCGATCGCCGAGCCGGGAGACGTCGACGACGGTGCCGCTCACCCGGACGAGTCGCCATTCGAGCGACTCGCCGATCGCGCCGGAGACGGCGATCGGGGCGGGGAGCGGACCCGAGCCAAGCTCCGCGACCTCGGCGGCGCGCAGGCGGGGCGCCCCGTACGCGCGGCCGAGCTCGCCGCGAACGCGAAGCCGGGTCCCGACGGCGGGCGCGCGCTCGATCCCCGACGGCAGCAGGACCTCGATGGCGCCCGTGCCGTCGTCGACGACGATCCGCCGTCCCGTGGCGTCGAGGAGCGTGGCCGGGACCGTGACGGTCCCCTGGATCGTCGCCGCCCCCTCGCCGAGCCGGAGCGCCGCTGCGATCGCGAGCGGCGGGTCCGTCGCGGGGTCACGTGCCGCAGCGTCGCCCGGCCCGACGGTTCCCCCGGAGGCCGGTTGCGATCCCCCGGCCGGAGCGCGGCCGACGATGACGATGTCGGCGGGGTCCCGCACCCAGATCCGGTACCCGTCGAGCGCGTCCTTGCGCGACGCGCGCTGGCCGACGACCCCCGTCATCTCGAGGAGCGTGCCGACGACGAGGGTATCCGCGTCGACCCCGGCGCTCGCATCGGCCAGAACCCGGAAGCGTGCGCCCGACGGGTCATCGAGGAAGACCGTCAGGTCGCCGCTCGAGGAGCGCGTCGGGCGAGTGGCGACCGTGCCCTCGATCGAGACGAGACGGCCCTCGGTCGCCTCCCCGAGGTCGCCGGCGCTCACCGGCCGAGGAAGCGGAAGGGCTGCGGTCCCCGTGAGCGCGAGGCCACCGTTCGCCAGCCGGATCTCGAGCTGACCGTACGGAGCCGCAAGCCGGCCCTCCATGACGACCCACGCGCCACGGGCGGGCGGCGTCATCCCGTCGGCGAGCCTCACGACGATCCCCGGGCCGTCCGGATCGGCGATCGCCAGAAGAGGTGGCAGGCCGAGACGGCCGGCCTCGGCGGTCACGACGCCCGCGACACGTACCGCGGTCCCGACGGGTAGTGCGCGGGCCGCCGCGACGGCCAGCGGCGCTGCCGGCGTGGCGGTCGGGGACGGTGCGGGTGACGGCGAGGGCGTGGGCGCGGGCGTGGGCGCACCCGACGGGACGGGCGTCGCGCTGGGTCCGGGCGTGGGCGACGGGGTGGGCGATGGCGGTGGCGGGGTCGGCGAGACGATCACGAGGTCGTTCGGCTCCACGACGAAGACGCGATAGCCGCTCGTCCCCGTCCCGCTCGAGTCGCGCTGGCCGAGCGGGCCGACGACGTCCACGGACGTGCCGGCCGGGATCGTCAGCCCGCCGAGCGCGTGCGGCAGGATGATGACCCGGGCAGCCCCCGTTCCATCGTCGAGGAGGATCCCGGTGCCGTCGGCATAGGACGTCGGCGATCCGATGGTCGTCCCCGACAAGGCGACGCGAAGCCCCTCGTACGGCTCGCCGAGACCGCCGGTCTGTAGACGGATCGCGGGCGGTGGCTCGGCGATCCCGAGCGGGACGATCGCGCTCACTGATGCACGGAGTGTCCGCTGCGCGTAGCGGTCGTCGACGGTGCCCGTGACGTGGATCACGGTCCCGGCGGGCAGCGAGGTCGCCGGCACCTGGTCGAGGTACAGGGCGATGCCTGCGGTCTCGTCCTGGACGAACGACGTCCGACCGCCCTCGAGGGCATCAAGGGCCGTGGTGAGGACGCCGATGACGCTCGCGGTCGTGCCCGACGGGAGCGCCCGCGCACCGGCGATCGGCTGCGACGCCGGGAGGGTCGGCGTCGGCACGGGCGTCGGAGTCGGCGTCGGTGTCGGCACGGGCGTCGGAGTCGGCGTCGGAGTCGGAGTCGGCACGG